>CALMSM010000287.1 GCA_937872425.1 uncultured Candidatus Saccharibacteria bacterium | reverse complement strand
ATTATTGACGAACCGGGCCTACCCGGAATCCCCTACATCCCGCCCCGTCCACGACCAACAGCACCGAAACCCAAGCCTAAGCCCCGTCCGGTCTATCGTCCTCCTGCCCGTCCTGTTACGCGCCCGCCCGGTGTGGCGGCTCCGTACAGACCCAAGCCGAAGACGACAAGTCCGCTGAGACCAGCCAATTTCAGCAGCATTACGGCAAGCGCCCGTAGCAGGGTGACGAACACCTACGCCCCCGGTGCAGGCACGCCCTACGCAAAACCTACCTATGGTGCGGCTCCTGCCCCTCCAACTGTGTTTGCGGCTGGCCCCTGGACGCAACCGAAGGGTTATGACCCACGTCTATTCAAGCCGACCCCGTTTGGCCCGTGGGATGAGACGACAACGAAAATGCTCAAGGACTTGGGTTATTTCACAAGACCTGAACCCATTCCTACCGCACAACGCCCCGCAAAGGGAAAGGCGGGGAATCGGGGTGGAAGCGGCGGCGGTTACTACCCACGCGCCTACTATGGCGGCGGCGGCTCCTACGGTGGTGGTGGTGGAGGCGGTGGGGGCGGCTCCGAGTTTGAGCGGTATGGCATGACGAAAGATTGGATGGAAGCGTATAAGACCTTTTGGGGCCATGCCCTACCGTCTGAATATTACGGCATGTTCTCGCCCGTTCAGGAGCTATTCAGCCGCTACCAGTCACGCTTGCCCCAACTGGACGACTGGCAGCGCATTTGGCAGTCTGCGAAAGATTACATGGTTGGAGCGGGCAAGGACGCCAAGAACATGCCGAAGAACCTTGCCCTGTACGAACCCTGGATTGCAGGGGGAGTACGCCCGCCGTTGTTCACCCCGCCCGCCATTTCCTACGCGCCTACCCTGAGTTTCTAGCATGTTGAAAACTGTGAAGATTGGCCCCATTACCTACCGAGTAAAACTTGCCAAGAAGGTGCTCCGCCATAACGGGCAAGGACTAGACGGACAAATAGACTATGGGCAAGCAAGAATCACAATTCGCAAGGGTATTGACCCGCAAGTAACCAAGTTGGTGTTGTGGCATGAAATCATTCACGGTATCTTTAGCAATGCTGGAATGAGTAAGCAGGATGAACAGATGATAGAGATATTGGCAAGCGGCATTGTGGATGTACTCGCGTCAAATCCTGAACTATGAGCACAGAGACCTGGCTGCAAAGTCTCATTCGAGCGTACACGTCAACGCACAAGCAGGGGCAGCCGTCCTCTCGCCCTGCCCCTGCTCCGGCGACCTATGCGCGTCCGGTCTATGGCCCTGCCCCCCGTCCGGCAATGGGGCCTGCACCAAGACCGCAGACCTATGCGCCTTTCTTACACAGAGAGGCATGGTCTCCCTACAGACTACCGCAGTCTCGCCCGGAGAGTTGGGAAACTTCACCAGACATGAGCACGCCCTGGGGAGAACAGGAAGGATATTCTCCAATAGATAGGAGCGACCTACGGCGCGCCATTCCTTACGATGCTCCGCAACGTCCGTTCATTCCTGGTGCGCACGCGCCGAAGTTGGCACAGCAGCACTACCCGTTGCCGTTTCCATTTCCCCGCTTTGAGGCCGACCCTGCCAGCCGTGGCTCCTACGATGTGCCAAGAACGGGCTTCACCTACACGCCGAAACCAGCAGCCATACAGCAACTTGCTACCCGCCAATGGAGTCCTGACGTATTCTTGCCCGTCCCGCCCGGTGTGGGGCAACCGACTGAGGCGGCGAAGCAGGCGTATGCGCCTATCCGTGAGAAGTGGGAAGCGGAGCGGGCAGCGAACTATGAGCGCATCTTTGGGCAACCCTTTGACGCTGGCCGTCCTGAACTGAAGCAGCCGAGCGAACAACTGAAGCGCATCGTTTCAGTCATGCCGAACGGTGCGAATCTGCTCACGTCTCT
>CALMSM010000286.1 GCA_937872425.1 uncultured Candidatus Saccharibacteria bacterium | reverse complement strand
AAACTTCTGATCACCAAGTGTCAGGTACTCAGTACTGGCTATTCTATCCGGGAGGTGTAGCTTGTCTGTCTGGCCTTCACTGGCGCCCGTAAGAATTGCTGGCCAGATGATTGTGTGAAACGGAACGTTGTCTTTGCCCATGGCATAGACATGTTCTGCATCTTGGTTCATCCACCATTCTTTCCATTTGTCTGGCTCGCCCTGTGCGTTCGCCCACTCTACTGATGCGGATAGGTAACCTGTTACTGCCTCGAACCACACATAAAGCACTTTTTCGTTCTCGCCGTCAAGTTCGTAGCCCTCTGGAAGTGGGACACCCCACTCCATGTCGCGAGTAATAGCTCGAGGGCGCAATTCATCGATTTGATTAAGCGACGCAGTCTTGGCATTGGGACGAAGGTTTTCGTGGCCGCTCACCCATTCTTCTAGCTGGGGTGCGAGTTTGTCGAGCATCAAGAACCAATGCTCTGTCTCAATGAAGTTTACGGCATTTTTTGTCAGGCTGGAGTGCGGGTCGATGAGGTCTACCGGATCCAGTATCGTGCTACAGTTTTCGCACTGATCACCACGTGTGCCTGCGCCGCAGCTTGGGCAGCCACCTTCTACATATCTATCAGGGAGTGCTTGGCCTGTCTCTGAATCAAATGAGCCGAGCATGCTTCCTTTTTCGAGGTACCCCGAATCAGCAAGCTTTTCAAATAACTCCTGTGCCGTCGTGGCGTGCTGTTCAGTGGTCGTCCGACTAAACCAGTCAAAGCTCATGCCTAATGCCTGAAAATCATCACGAATTACTTGATTCATAGAGTCGACATAGTCTGCGGTAGGCACACCGGCCTTTTCGGCCGCAATTACGTTTGGCGTACCGTATTCATCAGTACCACTCACCATTATGACTTCGTTGCCAATCCCACGATGATACCGGGCCATTGTATCTGCGGGTACGAGACTCGCACCGTGTCCAAGGTGTCGGGGGCCGTTTGCGTATGGCCATGCAGGAAGAATCGCTACGTTCTGCGCTTTGTGACTATCTAGTTCTGGCGTAATACTTCCGGGTGTCATAAAGCCTATATTATAACAGAACAAATAACCAAAAGCAATAGTATGACGCAAGAACAATTTGGTATTGCTTATTTGAATCATATCTGTTATAATAAATATGTTAAGACTAGGAATTCACACGACATGGCAGAACTACCATCTGAAATATCCGCAGAAATCGAAGCATTCTTTGCACCGCAATTTGAGCCGGAACAAGGTGATTTTGTCTGTGTGTATGGGAGTAGTTTGTATAAAGGACCTGAGGCTAGCAGTGACGTAGATTTATTTGTAGTATCACATGACCCAGCAGGTATTAGTGGTGACTCGCTGAAGCGCATGGCGACCTTCATACGTGATATGCACGTGCGCCATGGTCGGAAGATTGACGAAGAAGTCCCTTACGAAAACAAAATTCACTACACAGAAGATGAACTTAGTGATGCGTTGTGCCTTATGGCGTTTGAGGAAACGGAAACTGGCTTGGGTGTACCTAAGGTCGTGAAAACCGCAGAGTTTCTGAACAGCTCGGCAATCAAGGCACGACTATTCTTGAACGCGCTGACTACCCCACACGCTGTTGTAGCGCCAAGTCAGCATCGGTACGTTGTGGCCAGAGAAGGCGCAGAAGATGCCGTCACCCTGTTGGCCGCTAGCTTATGTCGGACTGAAGAAATGACACCACAAGATTTGTATGAACGGCTTACTGTTGGCCCCGACGGTGAGGTCGGCGAGATGCATTTGGGGTACAAGGTAGAGCACCCTATGGTCGCTGACCATCTTGAAACAGTACTCGATGGTGGGATTTGTCGTCTGGTTAATCGTGGCGTATTTGAAGCTACTGATGATGGTGTTCGAGTTGACGTGTCGAGTTTCAATCCAGTTGCATCGATGTATAATAGCCTCAATAGGGTTTAGCCTATAACCAAATACCATAAGGAGGGGCATAGGTATGAGCGTTGTAAGTAGCTTTTTGAGTGAAGACACACGCGCAGATGCTGAGCGGGCGTTTGTGGACGCTGTTCGCACGGGCATGGATTTTAAACTTCAATCAACCGTACGTGGCGGTGACGTCGATCAGTTAATACCGCAGA
>CALMSM010000285.1 GCA_937872425.1 uncultured Candidatus Saccharibacteria bacterium | reverse complement strand
ATGATTCAGCCGGCACGCTACGCCTCGGCAAAACGGGCGCAAGCACAACGAGCCTGTACCTGTCCGGTACTGACCTGTCATTCCGTGTCAACGCAACGGAGCGGGTATCGTTGTCCGGTGCGGGCGTGTTGAGCATCAAAGACAGCGGCGGTTCGGCTGTGTTCACCTTCGATGCATCGGCGGGTGCGGAGTTCACAAAGCCGCTGACCATCGGCACGAGCGGCGGGATCTATCAGGGCACCGGCACGTTTGCCAGTCCGACAACCGGGCTGAAAATCTGGAACGACAGCGGCGTAGGGCGCATCGGTGGATTCAACTCCGGTACGCTGCAATGGTACGCCAGCACGAACGGTTACTTTTACGGTGGCGACGGCACAAATAGCCGATTCCGGCTCGGTAATGATTCATTTCGCAGCGTAATCAATACCGGCAGCAACACGTACGGTATTTGGTTTCTCGACAACCTTGACACGACAGGCACGCTGACAAGCGAATCGCTCTGGAGTGCATTGTACGCATACAAAATTACAACCAGTGGCAGTGAGCAGAACGGATATACGATTACAAGTCGAGTGAACAGCACTTATTACACGTCTTACACATCGGTGCTGTCATTTCAGGCGCAATCAAACAACGGCACAACAACCAGGCAGGCATTATTGCAACTGGTGTCTACCAAAAACGGCGGCACACGCTACATGTCATTTGCGGGAGATTTGGCAGTGTTCAATAGTGTTTTGTCGCTTACTCCCGTCTCTGCGCCGGGTGCGCCTTCGACTGGCGTTGTACTGTATTGCGATTCATCGACAGGGTACTTGATGGCACATCGGGCGGGGGCAGGTTCTCCCAACCAATTAGCACCGTGAGGTAATACATGAGCAACAAGGTACGATTTTCGCAGGAAGCACAAGCGGCAGCTAGCATTTTCTCGAAGCTATCCGATACTATCGAATCATTGCAAGCGGTGTACTGGGATCGTGGCTACAATGGCGGCGGGGCCGACGAGTTGACCGACGCCGATGTCGAGGCGCTGGGCATCACGGCGGCAGACGTGACCGGCATGATCACGTTTGCCGTGCGCTTGAGACGTTCCTGGCGGCCAACCGTGGCTATTTGTCGAAGATGCGAAACGACCTATGAGCGCACAACGCATCAACGCACCGGAGCGCATCACGGACGCCATG
>CALMSM010000284.1 GCA_937872425.1 uncultured Candidatus Saccharibacteria bacterium | reverse complement strand
CGCCGATGGCTTGGATGGCCTGCTCTAATTCTGGTAGTGTCATATTTTCGTAGTTCATTATTTCTCCTATTTCGGACTCATCCGAATGATATTTGGTGTCCCCACAACTGCCTGAGATTCCAGCCCACCGGCCCGCTTACCGCGAATGTAGCGCCGCAAGTCGCTATTCCAAGCCGCCTCTTTCGTCGCCTCTTTCAGGATGGTTTCATTGTTGGTCAGTCCGAAGGGCACGCCCAGGCGCGTCAGAATGGCCTGATCAAAAACAATGCTTTCAGCCTTGTCGGTCTCCTCGGCTTGCAGCGCCTTGATGCGTAGCGCTTTGGCTAGAGCAAGCGCGGCATCCCACGGCAGATCGAGGATGGCCCTACCGTCTCTGATGACGAGCACTCGATTACCTTCGTCTCTAACGGCCACCTGACTAAACTGAGCGGATAGAATCATAAATCTCCAAACAAAAAGAGCGCCGATCATGAGCAGTTTTCACTGCATGATCGGCGCTCCGACAAGAGCAAACCTTATTGAGTCGTTAACTACAGTATAGCAGAAAGTCAACTATTTTTCAAGCACCAAAGTTTGAAGCCAGGAAAGCAATTGCCTTTTTTGCTTATCAGAAAGTTCCACCACAGCAACTTTGATTGCATCCAACTTTCTTACTCCGTTCTAATCCTCATCACTCCATTGTTTGCAATGTTCTATGCAAAAATTATTAAATAATCGCTAAAGTTTGAAAATGCGGTTACTCCCATTATCGAATTGCACAATAATGTCTCCGCCATTTGGGGTGACGGGTAGCCCGGTGGCTGTGTTGATATTCACGATCATGTAACTCGTGCTCTCCGTGCCGCTGTCTTTATAGATGTCAATCGACTCCGAAGGATCGCCTGTCACCGTGGAGAGCGTCACGTCTGCCGCATCAGCCACGCCCGCTGTAGTCGTCTTGCTGGCAAAAGCGCTTGAGGTTGCCACACGAGAGGGTGCCGCTCGGTCACTCAACGCATTGTCGGCGGACGCAGAAGGCGTATCATCCGCCTCATCAATCAACACGAGTTTGATAGTGTCCGCGTCCCAATCAATTTCTCCTGCTAAGAAGCCTTGGCGGCCTCGGTCGTACATAAAATTTCCCATTGTAAAACTCCTATTTGTCTACTTCAAACGTTCGTTGGCCGTGGATTACATCCCATGTACGCAGTCCATGCTGCACGCGGAATGCTCTGCCAGAAGCCAAGAACACGGTTGCAATCATGCTCCCAAAAGCCAGCCCGCTGGCGATACCGCCTGGGCGGATGGCCCATACTATCCTTATTGCGCCGATGGCCAGGTTACTCACTAATCCGCTCGGCGCTATCGTTACCGGCTGTGGTTGCACAGCCAGAGAACCAAATGTCAAGGCGCTGGCCAACCCGGTCAAGTTGATGCCCGCTACCAGTCTTACCGCACCCACAGCGCTAGCCGATGCAATGCCAGTCGGCTGAATGGCCTTGGCAATCACAGGTTGCCCGATGGTCAAGTCGCTGACCAGGCCACCCGCTTGAATGGCTAATCCGATGTTGATTAGGCCAAAACTTAGGTCGCTCACCATCCCGCCAATCAGGATGGTGCGGTTGATCTTCGCCGTGCCTATCGCCATGCCGCTAGATAATCCGGTCAGCGCAATGACCTTAGCGAGTGCTACGCTGCCGATGGCCGCTCCGCTCGCCAGCCCTGTAGGCGTGATGCTCGCAACGCCCGTCGTAACCGATGTTGCGCCCAAGGCTATGTCACTGGCTAGGCCGCTGATCAATAGCGTGGCCGATCCTTTGGTGACTGTTGCGCCGAACGTCAGGCCGGTCGCTAGGCCAGACGCCTGAATCGCCTTGGCGAGTGCTACGCTGCCCAGTGTCAAACCGCTGGTCAAGCCAGTCGGCTGAATGCTCGCCGCACCCGGCTGAATCGTTGCATTGCCCAGTGCCAGTCCGCTGTCTAATCCCAACAGCAGCAGCCGGGTTTGTTTACTCAGGACAGTTGCCCCGAAGGATAGCCCGCTAGACATACCGGTCAGACCGATGGCCTTGGCGATAGCCACAGAGCCAACCGCCAACCCACTGTTCAATCCCGTTGGCGCAATGGCCACAGCCCCACGTTGCACCACATTTGCGCCATGCGCCTCGCCGCTGACTAGGCCATCCAACAGCAGCCGTTTTGCCTTGGTTAGTGTCGGTGCCCCGAAGGTTAATCCGCTGACCATGCCGGACAGGCTGATGCCCGTAGCAAGCTGCGCAACGCCGCTTGTATAATCACTGGCCAGGCCAGACAGATAAAGCCGCTGGTTGAGTTGCATCGCCCCGGCGACAAATCCACCATTGATGCCCGTCAGTGGTAGCAGCAGGTTGACTTTTGGCGTCCCCAGTGCCGCCGTGGTCGCAATGCCCGCGGTC
>CALMSM010000283.1 GCA_937872425.1 uncultured Candidatus Saccharibacteria bacterium | reverse complement strand
TGAAGGATAAGGTACTATCGGCGGGTACCTACGCCAACCCAGCTAAATTATCAGCGCTCATTAGTAACTTTGGTGATCATGCCCAAACAAATATGACAATTGACGACATGATGAAAATCTATAACATCGGTAAGGATATTGGGAATGAAGGCATTGTGTCTGTTGGTCTGGCTGACGAGCCGAATAACTACGTCGTGACAGATAACATTGACGGGCAATCGGTGGTAGTGCCACGTGCCGGTATTGGTGATTTCTCAGAGATACAGTCGTACGTACGCAATACCCTCAAGGACGGATTTATTGAAAAGGAAAACCCCGAAATCATCGTGCTTAATGGAACAGGCGTGCCTGGATTGGCTACAAAACGAGCAGATGAGTTGAAATCCTATGGCTATCGTGTGACATATGTTGGGGACGCACCAACCAAGACGTATGAGCAAACTGCCTTAATTGACATGCGCAACGGTGATAAAAAATACACTAAGCGGTATTTAGAGTTACGGCTTGGTACTGGTGCGGTGAATTCCTTACCCGACCCAGCGATTAACCCAGGGACCTCAGACTTTGTTATAATTGTAGGACAAAATGAAGCAAACTAACGCACTTGAGCTGGCGCAGAGTAGCATAGAAAAGCCAAAACCGATCGCTCGGCTACGGGCGAAGGTTAAGCCAACCAAGGGCTATGCACATATATTTCATTTGCTTCTAAGTGCGATTCTGCCAATCGTACTCTATGTACTGGTGCGGATTAGTTTTGTGCAAGTTGCGATTGCTATTGTGCTTCTGAGTAAGTGGCGTATGCTTGCTGTTCGTCCTCGTTTCTGGCCGGCGATTATTCGCGCCAATGCTGTGGATGTTCTTGTGAACCTTGCGTCGGTGCTGTTTATGAATCAGGCGCATTCTATATGGTTACAGCTGCTGTGGATGGGGCTTTTGATTATTTGGCAGGTATTTATCAAGCCTAGCAAGACGACGATTGGTATTTCTTCCCAGGCGCTCATTGGTCAAATGTATGGCTTGGGCGCGTTATTTGTTGTGTGGCCAGCAGCACCACTATTTAATCTGGTAGTAGTTGCTTGGGGTGTTTGTTATCTATCTGCACGGCATTTCTTGGCAAACTTTGATGAACCATATGCACCATTGTATGCCAATGTGTGGGGTTATTTCGCGGCAGCATTGGTATGGGTTAGCACCCACTGGTTGTTATACTATGGTGTTGTGGCCCAGCCTGTCCTGTTGTTGTGTGTACTTGGGTTTGGACTTGGCGGCTTGTATTATTTGCAGGAAGCGGACAGGCTCAGTGATTTTTTGCGGAAGCAGATAGTACTGATCATGATTGCTATCGTAGTCGTAGTGTTTGTATTTTCTGACTGGGGTAGCAAAATCGTATAGATTTGCAGATTGAATGTAATCAGTGAGGGGGGTGTTTATGGATTCAGTAAATGAGACGCTTGGTGTGGACCCAAAAAAGTCTATGAAAGCTTCCAGGAGGCAAAAGCTAGGGCGAGTAGTGAGAAATAAATCAGCGCATCTAGCGCTACTTGTATTGGTGTGTGCGACGGCAGGGTTTGGTGGAGGTTATCTGGGTGCAAATAGTCTCGACCAGGCGGATAGCGGCGGGTCTGTAATACGTGAGGCTGATCAGCAGCAAGCCAAGAATGAGAGTCAGCTGATAAGCGCTATTGCTAAAAAGGCTGGTCCAAGTGTTGTGTCAGTGAATGTTACGAGTAAAGTAGCTAGCTCCCGTATTGGGGCATACGAGCAGGAGAGCGCAGGAACGGGAATCATCATTAGTGAGGACGGCTACGTGGTCACGAATCGCCATGTAGTACCAGCAGGGACTACCAAGGTAAGCGTCACGTTATCGGACGGTACTGAGCTTAACTCTGTCAGTGTAGTTGGGCGTACGGTGGATACGGATTCTCTTGATATTGCTTTCCTCAAAATTGATGACACCAAAGGCCAAAAACTCCAGCCGGCAAGCCTCGGTGATTCGTCTGTAGTACAGGTTGGCGACAAAGTTGTCGCCATAGGCAATGCGCTAGGACAGTTTCAGAACACTGTTACGGACGGCATTATTTCTGGCTTTGGAAGGGATTTGGAGGCTGGTGATGAGTCGGGAGATAATGTGGAATCGCTTCAGAATCTATTCCAGACGGATGCTGCAATAAACCAGGGTAATTCTGGGGGCCCACTTCTGAATATCAACGGTGAAGTCATCGGCATCAATACAGCAGTGGCCGGCGGCACAGCACAAAATATAGGGTTTTCGATACCTATTAACGATGTGCGAGGGTTAATCAAGTCTGTATTGAAGAACGGGGTGCTGGAGCGCCCATACTTGGGCGTGCATTATGTAGAGCTTACGGATGATTATGCGTATCAGCATAATTTGACTATCAAAAGGGGCGCGTACATCCTACCCTCAGAAGACGGCTCAGCATCCGTTATCGCTGGGAGCCCCGCGGATCAGGCTGGTCTCAAGGAAAAAGATGTTATCACCAAAGTTGATGGCAAGGCGATTGATGCCAGCAATAGCTTGACTTCATTGGTGGGCCAAAAATCTGTTGGTGATAAAGTGAAGCTTGTTGTGGTCAGAGATGGTAAAGAGATTATCGTTGATGTGACGCTGCAAGCTATGCCGAAGGGGTAAATAGTTGTGCAAAGTCTTGGGTTTTGGCTAGTGTAAAGCCGAATGAACTAGCGATATTCGACAGTTCGATATGCTGCTCAGGGAGGGATTCTGTGACGACGGCCAGGGGTTGGGTTATTGCATTAACGAGCTGTCTAAAAAGTTCTCGATAGAGATCCAATCCATCCTCCCCACCAAACAGTGCTAGACCTGGTTCGTGTGCCGCTGCCTTGTTTATGGGGTATTTAGTTGGAACGTAGGGCAGGTTACAGAGTAGTGCGTATGCTCTGTCGTTTAGCTCTCGGAGTATTGGTAGGGCTAAGTTGCCCTCAAAGAATTCTACATTTGCTGATAGTTTTTTTGCATTCCGGCGAGCTATTTCTATGGCAGGGGCGCTTAAATCAGTACTAAGTACCCTTACTCCTAGCTCTAGATTGGCAGTGATTGCCAAACAACCAGAGCCGGTACCAATATCTGCAATATGGGTGAGCGGGCTGTTGGACACGTATTGTTTGAGTAGCTCAATCAGTGCCTCGGACTCAGGCCGTGGAACTAACGTACCAGCGCTCACTATAAAGTCGCGGCCATAAAACTCGGCTTTGCCTCGAATGTAGGCCAATGGCTCGTGTCGTGTTCTGCGCAAGATGCAGGCATCGAGCTTACTGATCATTTTGGCTGAAAGTATATCTTCTTGATGTGCCAGAATCCATGATCGGTCTTTGCCAATTACATCTTCCAGCAGAACTAATGCATCAAGTCGGGCAGTTTGGATATCAGCATTGCGCAGATGTTTGACAGTCTTATCTAGCCACTGTTGTATTGTTGTCATATGGCGCTAGTCTAGCACAGGAGTACGTTACAATAGGTATGAATAGTGAGATAAAAATGTGGGAGACAGGACAAACATGCCCGGAATCAGAACATATAACGCAATTGCCCCAGAGGGTTTAGAGATTCTAAGAGAGGCGGGACACGTCTATGGTCCGGATGTTATTGAGCCTGACGCAATCGTCTTAAGATCACACAAACTAGACATTGATGATGTGCCAGGTTCGGTCTCGGCCATTGCTCGTGCGGGTGCAGGCTATAACAACATTCCGATCACTGAGGCGACTGAGCGCGGTATCGTAGTCTTTAACACCCCAG
>CALMSM010000282.1 GCA_937872425.1 uncultured Candidatus Saccharibacteria bacterium | reverse complement strand
TGGTACAAGTTTATAGAAGGGTTTGGTCATTTGTTTGTTCGTTCCTATTCACACAATAGTTGTTATGGCTACAGTGTAGCATAAGGGGTTAGCTGATGAAAATACATCCCTTCAGGCAAAAGCCATATCAATTTGCTGATGTATTGACTTATACATTAAATAGTGCTACAATAATCTTTATGTTAGAGGCCGGTGTTGCAGCTAGAGATGCCATTGATAGACGTAGCTTTTTAAGAAGTGCTGTTGGTGCTGTCGTTGGGGCTGGCCTTGGCCTGGCGGTAGTCCCGCATTTTGCAGAAGCCGTAAACAATGGAGTGGCCGATGCTACTGACCACCCGACAGGAAACGCAAGTTGGGAGCAAATGGTCAAAGATAGTTGCGCCGAAGAACAATACCCCGAGCAGTGCGTGGCTGACTATCAGCCAACATTTGAAGACAAGGTAAACGCACAAGTTATAGCGCCCGTCATGGAGGAGGTGCTCTTTCGTGGCATACCTTCTTTTGTTCTTGAGTGCGTAAGTGATGATTCGCGGCTCGATGATGACCCGTTCGTCACAGTATTAGGTGGCACGGAGCCATTTAAGTTTAGCCGTAAAGAGATGGTGGTTGGGGCTATATCCTCCGTCTTATTTGGAGCAGTACACAACCTTACAAGCAAAGGATTTGACACGAAAACCATACCCGCGTCACAGACAGCAGACGGGTTTCTGTATTGGTGCTTAATGCGTAGATTCGGCATCGCATCTAGCATGGCCGCTCATGCTGGCTTCAACTATCGCGCACTTCGTTCGGGTAAATAGGATGTATTACCGTTCGGGCTCATAGATCATTCATGCGGCAACGATTTAGGGATATAGCCCAGAAACTCAGAAGAATCAAAACCTTCAAGAGATAGCGAAATACCCATGTCATTGATACTTATCACTCTTATGCTTGCCCTGTGTCATCTTGCAGGAGATAATTAGTGTATGCCCACGTTAATACTTGCTCGACATGGTGAATCTCTTTGGAACAGAGAGGGGCTTTGGACTGGCCTCACGGATATTGAGCTGTCCGAAGTGGGACACGAAGAAGCCACTCATGCCGGAGCATTCTTGGCAAATACTCCGATAGACAGGGCGTTTGTATCTGAACTAAGTCGCGCACGGCAAACCATAGAAGCCATATTACAATTTCAGCAGAATACTAAAGATATCCCCGTAGTCGAGGACCCTGCCCTAAACGAGAAAGACTACGGCATCTATACGGGCAAAAATAAGGCCCATGTTCGTCAGGAAGTAGGCGAAGAGGTCTTTGGATTGATTCGGCGGTCTTGGGACTACCAGATTGAAGGCGGTCAATCATTACGCCAAGTGCATGCGGCAGTTGCGTCGTTTCACATCAACACGGTCGTACCTTGTTTAGAGAGAGGCGAAACCATACTGGTAGGCTCCCATAACAACACCCTTAGAGCATATGTCAAAGAGCTTGAATCTATTCCAGAAGCTAACGTCAGTGACATAGAGCTAGGAACGGCAGAAGTGCGAATCTATGAGTTTGATGCAAGCACCTTGGCAGTAGCCGGCATTACATCTCGCAGATTCGGGGACGTGCACTAGTGCACCAATTTTTCAAAGACAGTGATGGCAAGATTGTTATATTACAAGTCCCGAATGTCCCGCTGTGGGGGTGGATTGCGTTTACTGTGCTTCCAAAGATAGTCACGCAGGGGGAGTATCAAAACGCAAGCAGAGGCCTTGCTCAACTGTTTCTCTTTGTGTGGTGCTATTTGGAAATACGCACAGGCAGAAGTATGTTTCGGCGGCTACTCGGTGCTGTTATCCTTGTACTGATTGTCCATTCTGTATTTCACCCACGATAGGTGTGTTAAGCCCTGAGTTAGACTACTTGACAGGTATTTACCTATCTGCTATTATTTTTTTGTACCGGTTGAATAACAGGGCGACCTCGAAAGGGGCGGGTTCATTGCTAAAGAACTCCACAATCGTTCCGAGCTAACTGGTACAAAACTTAAGAGCACCCATGTGGGTGTTTTTTATTAGTCGTTTATCGCTCAGTATTTTGCTTATGGTTGTGTTTACGTCGCGCAAAGAGTACTATCTTGACCATGACTACACACGCAAATCCAACCGAAACCATCAATCAGCCAAGTCTCCCGGAGCGCATCCGCAATGCAGCTATCTTTAGCGGCGTGCTCACCGGTGGGGCTGGAATTGAACTATCAGAAGTATCCAGCGCTTTGGCGCCCGCATCCCAAGCACTGGTCGAAGGGCTAGGCTGGGCAACAATCGCAAGTGGGCTCGTTGCCGGCATAGCACATGCTGTTCATGTACGACGCCAAGCACAGTAGCACCACAACAAGTACACCCCTCCAGCTACCCTTATTCTAAATAACGTGCCCGAGAGGCAATATATTGCTTTTTTATTAATATTGTGGTATTAATATTATATGAACGCGGGTGAACTGAGATATACGGTAGTACCGGATTCGCACGGCCAATATGAACTCGTGAGCCGGATGATTGAGGCACATTGGGACATCACCGACAAATTTCTGTTCCTCGGTGATGTACTCAATGGTCCGGATAGCGCTCGGTTGGTCCAGCTCATTCGTCAGCTCGGGGACAAAGCAATCACCATTGTGGGCAACCACGAATGGGTGGGCAGAAACGCTATGACACTCAGCATGGACCCTATGGTAGAGATTTGGCAGACTGAAGTATGGCCAGGATACGAAGAAGACACGTTGCAAAGTTATGGTATCCACCCAACCAAAAACTGGATTCGGAATGCCCGTGTACTACGCGAAAAAATGACCGAAACAGGTGACCTAGAGTGGTTACATAGTTTACCGCCATATTTTGAGACATCCGAATTTATTGCCGTCCATGCCGGTCCAGAGCTTGACTACCCGTGGGCAGATCAAGCAGCTGCCCTGGATTTGCTCCTTCCTTCTGATGCTCGGTTGCACGACGAGCCGGCGCCAATATTCTCTGGGAGGAACGGACGGATTCAGAACGTCCCAATCTTGGTCGACAGCCGCACATTCGTCACTGGGCATCTACACCTGACGCTCCCACCGGAACAGCGAATTGCCGAGCGCAAAATTGGCTTGGCTTCGCCGTTAGACCGCGGCGCTCCACTGTATGTGTGGCAAAGTGACCAGAACCGAATATATGCCCACCAACAGCGTGGTGACTAAGCCTCAGCCTCGTGTAGGATGTGGTTTTTAGAACGGTAGAACAGGTTGAAGAATAACCAGCCAGCTGCAATACATGCCGACCCTACGATAACTGGCTTGTTGACGCCAAAGGTGGCAATGTACCCAGCGATGATCGCAGGTATTGCCTGGGCAAGTGCTTGGACGCTTGAATCAATACCCAGGACTTCGCCTTGCATCTCAGGCCCAGCTGACAAGCTGATGAGCGCCGAGATGTTAGCCATGGTCAGACCGTGGATTATAGCAATGAGCGGTGCGACTAGCAGTAACTGTGTTGTGTTTTGCGGCCACAACATCACGAGAAGCGAACCAGACAAGCCAAGCAATGAGAACCGAAGTACCTGGTGATTTTTGAGATATTTGGCAGCGAGTGGAACAATCGTCCCCTGAGAAATCGCAATCCAGATGCCAATGTAGGCAAAGAAGTCACCGACGTTGTTGGGCTGGAACCCGAGTTTCTCAATCAAGAGCACAGAGAAGAACGTGGTAAAGAAGGTGAACCCGCCCCAGAACAAGAACTCAGAAGCAAACACGATGCGTAAGCCAGGTGCGGTAACTGCCTTTTCGATATTCTTGAGGGATTGGCTCCAGACCATTTTGAGCTTGCTGTTGATGTGTTTGTTTGTTTCGGGGAAGCGCGCAATAATCAAAAGTAGGTTGACTGTGCTTAATGCAGCAGTAAACCAGAACGGTGTGGCTGCATTAAACCAGTGTGGAGTATGGAACAAGTTAAAAAAGTTAACACCTGGAGTAGCAAGACGAGCGCCAATATATGGGCCAAACACAAATCCAATACCAAAGACTGCACCCATGAGACCAAAGTTTTGGGTGCGTCGCTCTGGAGGGGTGACATCGGCCACGGCGGCGCGGGCAACGCTGATGTTGCCGCCGGTTACGCCGTCAAGCGCACGCGAGAAGAACAGGAGAGGGATGTTTTTCTGAAGAATTGCGACAGCAAATAAGAGATAGCCCAGTACTGTACCAGCGATGCTAAACCATAGAATTTTTTTGCGACCATAGCGGTCAGAGAGCTGGCCAAGGATAGGTGTCGTGAAAAACTGCATGAGCGGAAAGATAGCGGTTAGCCAACCCAACAGTATATACGAGGTCGTGAGTGAAAACCCAGCAGGGATGAATATTGTTGTAATGAGTTGGGGCAGCACAGGAATAAGTATCCCCACGCCAAGAACGTCCAAAAATACCGTAAACAGTACAATTGGCAGAGCCTTGGACTCTAGGGAACGTTTTGCTTTTTTAATCACTTATTTCTCCTTTTGTTTATACATTTTGTGGCATGCACCGATTTTGCCCTCAACACAGAGGTGCTCATGCATGAGCCCTAGGGTCTCAAGCAGCTGTTTCTGCCGTTTGTCGCCCAACGAATCAAACATAGGCGCGTACGTCTCGTGGAGTGTCTTAAACACCTCCTCTATAATCCGCGTGCCCTTGGGCGTCAGGCTGGAGTGATGTTCTCGTCGATTCTCTGGACTAATGGTTACTGCAAGCAGCCCACGTTCTTGCAAAAGCTTGACCTGTCGACTGATACTGGCCTCTGTCTGGCCCAGCCGTTCGGCGATGTCGCGTTGCGTGACCGTTGGATAGCTTTGCACGATTCTCATAATCTTAAACTGGCTAAACCCTATCCCCAATCGCTCCATGAGCATTTGGTCAGATTGTTTGGCCAGCGTCGCAGAAAGGTGCTGGAGCAGGTACCCAATATAGTCGGTTTGACCGAGCGAAGTATCTACCATACTCACATGATACCGAATCTACACTTAACAAGTCAAGTATTAAATATTTGGGGCAGGGGAGTCATGTCTAAGAGTCTGCGGGGATTGTCTGATATTGATTATACAGTATGTGCCAGTCATTCAGGCTCAACTCTTGGGGACGGGCAGTGGGGGACAGGCCAGCATCTGTCAGGAGCTTCCCTGCCACTTCCCTGCTGATTCGTAGCCCACCAGACAAGGAGTTCTGTAGCGTCTTGCGTCGGGCGCTGAACCCTGCCTTGACGAGCTGAAAGAATAGTGCCGGGTCGGACAAATCGTCAAACAATGGTGCCTCCCGGCGCTCCATAACCAACACCTGCGAGTCTACCTTGGGTGGTGGTGTAAACAACTGTGCTGGTACAACTGCATCGAGTGATACATCCCAATAGTACTGCGCGCTAACTGACAAAAGTGACATGTCACCGGGGGCAGCAGCAACACGCTCAGCGACTTCTTTTTGGACAAGTATGACGGCTCGTTTTGGCTGGTTGGTGCTCTCTGACAATGTTCTAATCAGTTTGCTGGTGATGTAATACGGAATATTAGCAACAACCACATAGTCTGTAGGTAATGATGTCAGGTCGAATGACAGTATGTCGCGAGTCACAACCTCTAGGTTGGGTGCTTTAACCTTGTGAGGGAGTGCTTTTGCAAGGTCACGGTCGAACTCTACAGCAATCACCTGCTTGGCTTGCTCGACCAAGAATGCGGTCAGCGTGCCGGGGCCGGGACCGATTTCGAGTACAGTATCTGCTGGTTCAATCTCTGCGGCTGCACAGATGTCCTCCAGCACGATAGTATCAGTGAGCCAATGCTGGCCTAGTGATTTGTTTGTAGTCGGTAATGAATCTGCCATGGATATATTAAGCTACTACCAGTAGTGCTGGGTTAGCCATAGATTATATGATGCGGCCCAGCCACCCTTGCCCGCTGCATAGGCAGAGCACCACTTAAGCTGCGTCACAGGGTTCGTCTCCCAGTCAGCGCCAGCACTAGCCATCTTGCTGCCGGGCAATGCCTGGCACAGCCCCCAGGTGCGTCCATTGGTAGCATTGACTCTCCAGCCGCTTTCATGGGACACAATATAGTCCACATACGGGTAATCACTCGGGCTTATGCCAGCTGCCGCCATGACGGCGGCTTTGTCTTTGCTAATGTCGAATGCCTTGCCTCTCGCAACAATAGCCTTGACTGGCTCAGAGATACGAACTTCTTGAATAACTTTGCGTGAAACTTCAACACCATTTTGAATGTTGATTTCATACGTAACGGATTTTTTGCCGGGTGTCCCTGCTTGGCGGGTCGCCGTTGCGCCAAAGCTCAAGTTGGGGTCTTCGACGTATTCAATTGGAGGAGCAATGTCTTCCTCGGCCGTAGTGACTTGTATACCTGATCTAATCACTACAATGGACATGCCTGGGGTAATCGGTGTACCCACCGCTGGTTCTACGCTGTCGCCCTGAGTGAGTACAACGCCCTTCTCCTGAAGAAGCTGACCAACTGTCGTGACGTGTGTACGTACAGTTGCTGGCGTTCCGTACAGCACGAGCGTCGCTGCGACTGCGCGGTCTACCACTATTTTTTCACCGATAACTTGATCTTTTAGTATCTCGTTACTAACCTCTTGCTTGAGATTGTCTTCTGGGTATACCTTGACCCCTGCCTGCTCAGCAACCGTACGTGGTGCTTTGGCTGCACTAAGAGTCTGTACGCGGGCATTGCCATCAAAAATCGTCACGGGCCGAGCACGATAGACATTGATGCGGAAGTTGTCGCTCAATATCTTGCTGTCGAGCGAAGGCTCCACAACATCACCTTTATTGACGACAATTTCGGCGCGTTGCAAAAATTCGTCAACTGTTGCTGCACGCGTTGGTACGGTTTGTTTGGCACCCTCTATCGATAGCTGTACTACATGAGAATCACCCGCGCCAATGGTTGTGCCACCAAAGATGACCATTGCAAACAAGCTTACAAAACTAAGCGTGACAATGGTTATGATGGGCACCGCAAATGGGTGCTTGTACAGCTCATGGCTCAAAAAGTGTTTTCGGATAGTTATAAATTTCTTGTGCATAACAGAAATGATTGCCTAGGAACGAGTCGGAAAAACCAATGCCTCACTCGTACCAAGAGCCACTGTACAGTGTACCAGACGTTGCCAGGTCCGGCCACCCCTGCTAGAGCCCCCATTGAGCTGTTAGAGTTTTTCTAGAGGCGCAAACGCAATATTGAGTTTTTTGGAGCCTTTGCCCTTGAAGTAGATTGTGGCATTGTCACCATCCAACTCGACGACCGTACCATCGCCAAATAGTTGATGCCGTACGCCATCGCCTTCACTGATGTCTGGGACGTAGCGTGTTTCGCTCGGGTCTATCTTGGTGCTTGTTTGTGTATGGTCAGCAAATGCTCGAGGTGACGGTGCCACAAATGCGCTATCGAACCCGCCAACAAACTGTGTCTCTCCATCAATTTCGCTCAAAAACCGACTCGGTGGGTTGTGTTGAACCCCACCATACAGCATGCGAGATGACGCATACATCATATGGAGCTCTTCTCGGGCACGGGTCATGCCCACATAGCAGAGACGGCGCTCCTCTTCCATTTCAGATTGGTCATAGAGTGCTCGCGAGTGCGGGAAAATTGTTTCTTCCATCCCGACCATGAACACCACGGGGAACTCTAACCCCTTTGCAGCATGGAGTGTCATGAGCGTAACTGCGTTGCCATCAAAGTCTGCGGTGTCTAAGTCGCTCACCAGACTAACCTCCTCTAGAAACCCATCCAACCCCATGTCTTGGTACGATTTGCCAACACTCAATAATTCACGTACGTTCTCCTGGCGAGCTTCACCTTGTGGGGTCTTGTCATCCAGGTAACTTAAGTAGTCGAGTCGCTTAATCAAGCTGTCCAACAGTACTGGAACAGGCGTCTCGCCGACGATATCACGAAATCTAGCCAGGATATCTTGCAGCCCGGATAAGCCCATGCGAGCTTTTGGTGTAATGGATGAGCATTGATCAACTGCTTGCAAAGCGACATCAAGCGTCATCCCCTGCTCAGTCTGCCACTGCGTGAACTGCTGGAGTGATTTAGCACCCACAGCACGAGTCGGCACGTTGGCGATGCGGTCAAAACTTACCTGATCGTTTGGCTGGTAGATAAGACGAAGATAGGCCATAATGTCTTTGATTTCTTTGCGATCATAAAATCGCTGACCACCGACAATTCGATACGGGATGCCGTAACGAATAAACGATTCCTCGACCGCCCGACTCTGAGCATTCGTCCTATAAAGCACAGCAAAATCTTGAAATCTCCGAACCTGCAAATCTGTCGCAATTTTGACCCGCTGTACAATCGCTTCGCCCTCTGCACGCTCGTTGACAAGCTGTACAATCTGCACAGGCTTGCCTGCTCCTGCGTCGGTCCAAAGTTTTTTGTCGCTACGCTGGGCGTTTTTGGTAATGACGGCATGGGCTGCGTCCAAGATTGATTTAGTACTGCGATAGTTTTGCTCGAGCTTGATGATAGTGACGTCTTTGTGGTCTTTTTCGAAGTTCAAGATATTGCGAAAGTCGGCACCGCGCCATGAGTAAATGCTCTGCCAGTCGTCCCCCACTACGGCGATGTTGTTGTGCGGAGCCGTCAGTAGCTTGATGAGCTTGTACTGTGCCGCGTTAGTATCCTGATACTCATCAATCATAATGTAGCGGAATTGTTCTTGCCATCGGGCACGCACCACATCATTCGTTTCGAGCAAGCGAACGGTCTGACCAATCAGATCGTCAAAGTCTAAGGCTGCGTTATCCTGCAAGGTTTTTTGGTAGAGTGGATACACGTCTGCGGCAGCTTTCTGAATCGGGCCGTTAGCCGTACTCCGGTACTGCTCAGGGGTGATGAGTTCGTTTTTGGCGCTACTGATAAGGCCGCTCAAGGTACGAGCTGGGCATGCCTTCTCGTCAATCATCAATTGCTTAGTGGCACGTTTGATGGCAGCCAGCCTGTCGGATTCGTCGAATATCACGAAATTGGGCGCCAGGCCAATATGTTCAGCATCGCGCCTTAGAATTCGCACACAAATACCATGGAACGTTCCCATGTAGGGCATAAACCCTCTATTGTCAGCATTTTCAGCAAGCAGATCAGCAACGCGTTCACGCATTTCACGGGCAGCTTTGTTGGTAAATGTCACGGCCAGGATGTTATATGGTGTGGCTTTGTGGCCAGCAATAATGTGTGCAATACGATGGGTAAGTGTTTTGGTCTTGCCACTACCCGCACCAGCCAAAATCAGCAAAGGTCCCTCGGTTGCCTCGACGGCGCGTTGTTGTTCTGTATTAAGACCCTCCAGAAGACTATGCATCAATCTATTGTACCAGCCAGATGGCTAGTTCAAGCCAACCATATTTACATACGCCAAGCCAGCAACAGCAGCTGCCGCCAGTAAAAGCAAGAAGACCGTCCAGCCTCCGCCATGCTTGCCTTGGTGATGAATGGGCACGAAGTAGGTCTTCTCAGCTATGAGGGTTTTGAGATGCTCAACTCGCTCTGTCTCCGCAGCCTCGAGCTTGGCTTCTTCTTCGGCATGCTCGGCGTCCAAATCGGCTTGGTTTTTGGGCTCCTCATTCTTGTCTGAATCTGTGTCATTATCAGTGCTGTCTTCTTCAGATTTTTCAGGGTCTTCCTTTGGACTAAAGGTAACTGGCTCTTCGGCCTCGGGCTTGGTTGGCTCGAATTTTTGTTTTGGCTGCAAATCTTCTGATGCTGCGCCTTCAGCCTTTTCGGTAGTAGATGAATCGACATTGTCAGTATTTTTTTCGTCAGTTGGCTCTTCAGCTTTGGGTTCAGGAGCAACATCCGGGGGTGCCGTTGGTCCACTGGTTGATGCTTCCAGAGCTGGCTCTTCAAGCTTTTTAGGCGTCGATAACTTGGCGTCCTTCTCTCGAGTGACGAGTAATGGGCTAGTCGTAGGTTCATCTGCTGTGGTTTGATTGGACTTGACCATGGGGTCCTGAATCATGGCACGGTTCGACACAATAACAGGTCGCGCGGAATGGTCGGGTGGCGTAGTGTCCGGGGGTGCCACGTCCATGGTTTTGGGGCTATTTTTCTTTGTCATTGCCATGATTTTGCCTGTATGCTGCCTCTACAATGCCGGTAAATTCTTTGTAGTTCAAACTTGCGCCACCGACTAACAGGCCATCAACTCCTTTGACCGCAAGCAGCCCACCGGCGGTTGAGGAGCTAGCGCTGCCGCCGTACAAGACTCGTACGGTTTCGGCCGTCTTCTGGCCATATAGATGACGGATGTTGTTGCGAATCAGGCGAACGGCTTTGGCTACAATGTCGGGTGTGGGAATCTCATGATGAGCATAATCGTTGCCATTACTAAGTGCCCATATTGGCTCATATGCAATGACAATCTCTTGTATATCGCCCGCCGTTAAATCGCTGAGCGCACTGACAACTTGGTCGTGGAGAACTTGGGCTGTTTCACCATCAAGCCGCTCCTGACGTGTTTCGCCAACACAGAGTATGGGAACGATGCTGTTGCGTACTGCGGCGGCCACTTTGTCACGAACGGTTTCAAGACTCTCTCCAAATTTGTAACGCCTGTCAGAGTGCCCGACAATTGCATAGTCGACAAGACCGCGCAACATCGTAAAACTCACTTCTCCCGTAAAGGCCCCCTCGTCCTGATGATAAGCATTCTGAGCAGCAAGTCGAAACTTGCGGTGATCGGTTTGCAGGCTCAGTGGTTGCAGGCTCAGTAGACCTGGAGCCAAGACAACCTCAACTGATCGGTGTGGACGAATGTGGTCACTCAAGCGGTGCAACAGCAAACTGCCCTCGTGGACATTCAGATTCATCTTCCAGTTTGCGACTATCAATGTTTTCTTCATAACGCTTGTGCTTAGTGTACCACCCCCGTGGCTCCAAATCTACCAGCCTAGGGCTATTTTTCCTTGTCTAAGAGCGCTTCCACCCCGGGGAGCTTTTTACCACTCATCAGCTCCATACTTGCACCGCCACCAGTTGAAACATGATTAAACATGGTGGTCAGCTTGCGGTCTTCGATGTAACCCACCGTATCGCCCCCACCCAACACGGTGTATGGCTTATGGCCGAACTCGCCCAGCATAGCGTCAACCATAAGTTCTGTGCCGTGCGCAAACGGTCCGATTGGCCCTTGCAGGCCAACCGTCTCAGTTACACCCATAGCGCCGTTCCATACAACGGTCTGCGCAAGTTGCATAGCACCGGCTATAAATGCACCGCTGAATGGTCCAATGTCCAGAATCATCTCGTCCTTGGCTACCTGCCCAGATCTGCGAGGGGCTCGCTTGGGGTAGTTCTCGATACTGGCAATCACGTGTGCATCCCAGTCGACAATGCGCGTCTGGGCTGATTTGTCTATCTTGCTGGCCACGACACCATCTTGCGGGAGATAGAACACAAATCGCTCCTTGGCGGCTTTGGCTTTAGCCTTAGCAATGATTTTTTTTGCCAGCGGTACTTCGTCTATTTCGGCCAATGATTTGCCGATGTCGATTCCCTCCGCCAGAAGAAAAGTGTTGGCCATCGCGCCGCCCACAGCAACCACGTCTGCTGTATCAATAAAACGGTCAAGGATATCTATTTTGTCTGATATTTTGCTGCCACCAATAATGGCCATGAGCGGCCTATCTGGGTGCTCCATCACCTTTGTGATAGTGTCAACTTCTGTTTCTAGCAACAGTCCGGCGACGCTTGGCAAGCATTTTGCTACCGCAGCAGTGCTGGCGTGGGCACGGTGCACTACGCCAAACCCATCCTGTACGAATACCTCAGCATTAGCAGCAAGCTGCGAAGCAAACGCAGTGTCATTTGATTCTTCGCCTGCATGGAACCGAAGGTTCTCTAACAACAAGACCTGCTTGGGCTTAAGGTCATTTACCTGCTGCAGCACTTCACCACCGACGCAGTCCTCTGCAAACTGTACACTTGTGTCAAGCAGTTCGCCGAGTCGTTTAGCGCACGGCTTGAGGCTGTATTTGGACACGCGCTCGCCGTCGGGACGACCAAGGTGTGAACACAGTACGACACGGCAATTCTGCGAGCGAAGATACTCAATGGTTGGTAATGATTTCTTGATCCGATAATCATCGGTGATGTGACCGTCACTATCGAGCGGGACGTTATAGTCGACTCGCACTAACACCGTTTTTCCCTTCAGATCGATGTCTTTAATCGATTGTTTGTTGAAGCTCATTCATTACTCCAGTACACGAACTTTAATCGTATCCGTTGCGCCTACTACGCCTGGGTGATGGCCACTTGCTGTCACGACCATATCGCCGGCTTTGAGCACTCTGTTCTGGCGGAGCCAATTAGTCAGTTTGGTCGCCTGCATCTTGTCATCGGGGCGCACATACGACTTCAGTCCATAGACAATTGCAAGTTGCTGGGCAACCCTTCGATCACTCGTCACTGCAATAACAGGCCTATCAGGCCGCATCGACGCGAGCTGCAGTGCGGTTGAGCCAGACTTTGTCTCGGCAACGATAGCTTTGGCGCCTGTAGCTGATGCAAGTTCTATCACTGACGTACATATGGCAAACTGTCGGGACACAAGGTCATCATTACTCGGGAATACTGCCTTGAGCGGCAGGTTGTTTTGGGTATAAAGGATGATACGTTTCATAGTCTCAACTGCTTCGACTGGGTATTTACCAACCGCCGTTTCGTCACTCAGCATGACGCAGTCTGCACCAACGATTACTGCCGTCGCAACATCCGAAACTTCTGCTCGAGTAGGCTCTGGCGTCTCAGTCATGCTAAACAACATCTGTGTCGCCACAATCGTTGGTTTGCCATAGCGCATACCAAGCCCAATAAGCTTGCGTTGCACGATTGGGACGCTTTCTGCGGGAGCCTCAACAGCCAAGTCACCGCGCGCAATCATAATCAGATCTGTTTCTTCGACAATTTCGTCGATGTTTTCTACCGCGGCCTTTGTCTCAAACTTAGTGATAATCTTTGCCTGCATGCCCAAGCCCTTCATGAGGCGACGCATGTTGCGAATATCGACCGCTGATTGCACAAAACTTTGTGCAACGTAGTCGATATCCTGAGTTGAGCCATAAGCCAAATCTTCCCTGTCTTTGTCGGTTATAGTATCGCCACCAAAGTCTGTGTCTGGCAGGTTTATGCCCTTGCGCTTGACCAATATGCCATCGTTTTCGGCGTGAGCATGCACCACGCCTTCGCTGACGCTAGTGATGGTCGTCTTGATTTTTCCATCATAGAGATATAGTGTCTCGCCTCGCTTGACCTTCTTGCTCAGATCGTATTGTGTAGGAATGTGACCAGACCGTTCATAATCAGCCTCGTATTCAAATGTTAAGCTCTGCCCTGTGCTGACGTTGATGATTCCTTCAAAATCACCCAACCGAATCTTGGGTCCTTGCAAGTCCTGGATGATTGCTACTGGCTTGCCATACTCTTTGGCAGCTTTACGAATCCAGGCAATCTGCTGTGTGCGCTCTTCGTTGGTACCATGCGAAAAGTTAAGACGCACACCATTGACACCGGCCGTAATCAGCTCGAGCACTGCCTCGTACGTGCTCGTACTTGGACCCAGGGTGGCAATGATTTTCGTGCGCTTGAATTTACCCACCGGCACATTCGGTGCCTTTTGCGTGATTTCCATATCTACTAGTGTAACTGTTTATGCTTACCTCTGACAACCCAAAAAGTCTGCTATACTGCAAATATATTAGGATGCAACCGATATACAAATGAAGGATCAGGAAATACCAAACCATGCTGCGTTTGATGACGACCGAGTCACAGTAGATCTGACCGGCGACGTTGATCTCACCGAGGCAGCAACCGCTGCACGGCTGATTATCGACATCCGTGATGACCCTACTGCGCCATTTTTGCCCGGGAATGTTCTGGATGGACAACCAGAGCAGCCCATGAAAATCGAGGCTCTGGTTGGGCCCGTTATTGTGGACCAATTTGAGAGCCTGTTGGCAAACACTTGGCAAATGAGTGAAGCACTTCGTCAAATCGGAGAGTTTGACCCGCCGACCGAAAAGCATGTTAGGCAAACCGCCCTACTTGCAGGGCACCTTGCTAACGTTGCTGGTCGAACACCAGAAGAATCAACACTTGTAATCGTTGCTGCTGCTATGCATGATCTCGGCAAGCTTGATGTCCCCCATCACCTCGTGAATCCGGATGACCCTGCCAGCGCCGTGATAGACAGAACAGGTGATGATTGGAAAATTATGAAAATTCACCCCGAGAGAGGCTTCATCAGAGCAATTGAGCTGTTTCGCGATGAACCAGACGATAGCCCGCTCAAAAAGGTAGTGCCGCTCCTGATACTCACCCACCACTGTCACAATCACGCAGGCACTCCGTACCCAAGCCCTAACGAAATGCAAAAACTGGCAGACCAAGGATTGTTGAATCTCAAAGACCTAGAAGACCCTCAGCTGCAAGACTTAGCCAAGATAATTGCAATCGCAGACGACTACGAAGCCATGACAGCGCGCCGCAAATATCAGGCACGTCGCAACCTAGAAGATCCCGGTCAGATAGAACAAAATATTCAAGAGTCACACCCTGACCTGCCAGAACTTGCAGATGAGTTGAAGCGGCTGCACCTACTGAGATTCCCTCCCAATGGCTGGATGCAGCCTATTGGGTCTGATGAAACCAATCAAGCCGAGCTCGTTAGTAGCTAAGTTGCTTCCGCTTCATGGTCATACAGAGGGCCATCAGCACCACACTGCTCACGACCAGGCCCACCACAATCGATTCCCCACTATTCACAAGTGTAGCCACTGGTGCAGCTGGTTTGGTGTAGGGAGACTCATAGGCTC
>CALMSM010000281.1 GCA_937872425.1 uncultured Candidatus Saccharibacteria bacterium | reverse complement strand
CGACCGGGGTGACGAACACAAACGGAGTAGTAGCCACCCAAGGTGCCCGCTGTAAAATCGCAGCCACCACGACACTCGGGGCGACCAACGAGCTTTCCGTTGACGGTGTTGCGGGAACCTTGGCCACGATGCGGGGGAATTCGCCTAAGGTCTTCCCCTTGACGCCGAACGCCTACGGCACGTATATTTACGAATGATGAAAATCTGGCTCATCGCGTTTCTGGCAGTCTCGGCTTGTGGGCCCGTGCCCGCTACTACCAGGTGTGGCCTGGGCATGCTAGAGCAATCTGCTGACTGGCTCACCATCGAGAAGGTCCAGGAAGCCGAAGACCAAATTCTCCGGTTTGTTCAAGGGATTAGCGACGACCGTATTAATTCTCCGCAAAAAGCGTGTGCCGCCCTGAAGTGGGGCTCGGTGTACGGGCTCAACGAAACCCACTGGGTCGACAAATGGGGTCGTGACGTCTCGGGCTTGACGTACTGCCCCGAACGGACCATCGTGGTCGGTCGGCCCTGGGAGCTAAACGCATGGCAACGCTCGGCTCTGGCCCACGAACTCATTCACTGGACTCAACGGTGCGAAGGTACCGGTGCAGCAACCGCCGTTGACATTGGTCACGAAAACTGGCATGAAGACGGTGTATACTCGACCCTGGAGCGAATCAACGCTCTCAACGTATCAAGGACAAACCCATGATTGCTGAACATTGCGACGCACATTGCGTCGGCACCCACACCTGCTGAACCGCTGTACCACTACTGCATCGTTAGAGCCGACCTCCCGCTAGGAGTGCAACTGGCTCAGACGGTGCATGCTGCTGGCGAATCATCGCCCGGCGATCTCCCCTCAGACACTCGCGCCGTGATGCTCCACGCTGCTGGGGTCGATGAGCTTTTGGCCCTTGAGTCCAAGCTGCGGGCTGCTGGCGTGACCTTTACTTCAATCCGTGAACCTGATATGCCGTGGGACGGTCAAATCATGGCAATCGGTCTGAAGCCGTGTATCCGAACCAAAGCCCTTCGGAGGTTGATGTCCGGGCTTCCACTCGCAGGAGCAAAACCATGAAAAAGTTCAATCGTGCAGTATGGCTCAAGGACCTGAGGGAGACCGAAAGCCAAATCTCAGCCCTCAAGAAGCAAATCCACCAGCCCCACACTGTCCAACAATCGGAGTATTCGTTCACCTACGGCCTCGTCAAGGGCCCTGACGGCCCCGTGCGGGTCTCCACGCTGGTTGGCAAGCTCCAGCAACTGACCGCAACGGCGACCGCGCTCTACGCCCTTCGCCGCCAGGTCAAGTTCAAGATGCATCCGGTCAACAAGGCCTGGGTCTGGAAGGAGTACAAAAACTACATGGGCGGCGTGTCCCGCTTCGTCTCGTTCGCGTACCCGCCGCCCTGGCTGGAAGTCTTGTTCGGAGAACGCGAACGCGAACTCAACGAGCGAATCCTTCAGCACTTCGACACGTCCAAGTACTTCGACGAGGTCGGGGCTGGGCCGATGGAACAACTCGTCGGCGACGCCAAAGAGCCGGAGCACACGCCATGAAGTCACGCGACCAATGGGAGGCCCTTGACGTTGCGAAACTCGAAGCAGAGATTCGAGAGCGCTTGGCCCTCTTCGAGCAGATGGTTGGTCCGCTCTATCGCGACGTCCTTTACGACGAACTCTACGACCTCCGGGTCCTTCTCGCCGCAAGGCAGCGTGTCGCACGTACGACCCTTGACGAATACCAAACCGAGACGCAGCGAACCGCACCGATGACCATCTCAGACCGCGAGCGACTCGCTGTCTTTGGGCTCGGGCTCGGTGGCGAATCGGGCGAAGTCCAGGACCTCATCAAGAAGCACCTGGGCCACGGACACGACCTCGACAAGGAAAAGGTCAAGAAAGAGCTTGGCGACGTGCTTTGGTACGTTGCAGCGATTGCTGGGGCTCTTGGACTGAAGCTGAGCGATGTGGCCAACGCCAACATCGAAAAGCTTCGCAAACGGTACCCCGACGGATTCGACCCCAAGCGTTCGCAATTGCGCGAAATCGAGACTTTGGAAGGGACTGTCAATCCGGGCC
Organism: uncultured Candidatus Saccharibacteria bacterium; assembly: GCA_937872425.1. Taxonomy (GTDB): domain Bacteria; phylum Patescibacteriota; class Saccharimonadia; order Saccharimonadales; family CALMSM01; genus CALMSM01. The sequence continues at coordinate 12,859 of CALMSM010000281.1, read as the reverse complement.
CGACCTCTGTGGTTTTTACTGGCGTTGTCCAGACGACGGAGTTCGAACCATGAGCCCCATGGACATCGAGAAGGAAGCAGCGAGAATTCAAGAACGCCTTGCCGCAGAGGTCAGGGCCATTTGCCCCTCCGACTCGAAGGCATCAGACGTGCTCGCGGTCTGGGTTCAGTTGCTCGTGCGGGAAATCGCCATGGTGCGACTGCAGGTCGGAGAAGTGGCCAGGACGTCGGTTTCGAACCAGCGGTACTAATTCACCACTCGACCATCGAACAGGGCCTTGACGACCTTTGCCGCACATACTGGGCAGGTCGGCAAGGCCACGAGTTCTTTGGCGATGAGAGCTTTGGCGTCCTGGACTGCGAAAGAGTCCAGGTCGTCGAGTTCAAGCTCAGCACCACAAGCAGCGACCCACCCGGGCGAACCAGAAGGCACGGGCTCGTGGGGATACTTCAGCTTGTAAATGGCTCGAACGGTCGCGTGCTTGACGTAGTCGTCGCTCATAGGCACAAAATACCACGCCCCGGCACCTTTAGCAAGTGTCGGGGCGGTTTCAGAGGGGTCTATCTTGCATGAACTCGATGAAAGCGAGCCAAATGCGTTTGTGGAGCAACCAGCGCTTCATCAAGTCCTCGACTACCAGCATGCCCAGGAGGCTGAGGGCTACGGTCGTGACGAAGAACATCACGAAGTACCCGATGCACTGCGCGATGTAGGCGATGTAGCTCATGGGACGTCCTCGATGAGCTTCCAGTGGGGAGGCAGGCCCTTTGCAGAGATGAAAAACGAGTGACAATCGCCCGTCTTTACGTTCTGGACAAACACCGACCTACTCAGAGGAGGGCCAGGCGTTGTAGTCCGGATGACTCGGTAGCCAACCCTTTGGCCTCGAACTGTGGGGTCGATGAAGACCTCGTCCGGCCAATCAACGCCCCAAAGCTGTCCTACCTTGATGTCGGCCATGTCAGTACTCCACGACTTCGAGGGTGGCCAGGTCGTGCTGGGTCAGTTCGTACGTCTCGTTGGGTACGATGTGTGCGGCGAAGAACTTGAAGTACGTGGCCTGGTCGCGGTGCTTCTTGAGCTTGGACTTCAGCGAATTCACCGCGCTGCCCGAGTTGGAGAACTTGCCAGCCAGCGAGGCCTCTTCGTCCATGTCGTCGAGCAACTCACCCATGCGGGTGACCTCGGCCTTCAGAAGCTCGACGCGGTCGGTGTGATACCTCGCACGCGCCTCCACCAGGTCCTTCAGTTCGCTGCTCGTGATTGCCAGTCTCAGTTCTTTGATTGCCATGTGCTACTCCTTTTTGCTGCGTTGAACGCACCCGACGGGAGTCGAACCCGCATTTTCCTTCCAGGTCATTACTCTGGATGCTCAGCCAATTGAGCTACGAGTGCTTGTGTCAGTACTTCCAGACCCAGTTTTGGGGTACTATTTCGTCGACCCATGGCCTGCTGTCACGTTTTTGGGGTTGTTTTACAGACGGTACGAGCCCGTCAACAAAGTGTTCCCAAGGGCAAGGAATGACTTTCACACCTACGTGCTTGGGGAACTCGCGCCGAAGCCTCGGGACAATCAGGTCGGCTGCCATCTTGGCAGCGACTTCAGAGACGTAGACGATGGCACTGCCTCTAATTGCCAAAAAATGACTTCTTGGTCCTGCCCAAAAGCACGGAGCGGTGGTCTCGGAGGTCTCAGGAATGATGACAAAACCTTGCATGCGGGTCTCAGTTCTTCAGCGGGTCCTTTTCCAGGGGCATCATATCGACGGCCTCGGAAAAGCTTTCCAGATTCTTGACGCGGTTGTGGTATTCCTTGACCGTGTCCCTCAGCTTGGCGATTTCCTGCTCGTAAAGCTCCCGGGCGTTCTTGAGTTCTCCTTGGGCCGCGTGAATGTGGCCAACCAGCGAACGCTTGTCGCGCTCGAAAGCAATGATTCGATTGCCAAAGGCCTCACGGTCTCGAATCAGCATGGAGCGAAGCTGGAGGATTTCCTCCAGGGCCGTACTCAGGTCAGTCGGTAGCGGAGACTCAAGGGCTCCTGCGTGGATTTTCACTGTTGCGGCTCCAGGTCCATAATCGTATCTTCTTCCTTGAAGCAGCCAGCTTTGACCGCCTTGAACGTCGGTGTAGTCTTGAGGTGTACTAAACCACATCGCCAGCAAAACGTCAACCACGGAAGACGTTTAGGGGTCATCCAGCGATGCGGGACCTTGTCTGACACGCCCTTCTTGGACATCAAATCACCGGCAGTGTGACGTGGGTTTCGGTCCGGAAGACGCTGCGCGTCATTTCTTGGACTGGGCCTCGCAGGGCCACGAGACCGTGGGCTTTGTTGTTGACGAGTGTCTTGGAGAACCACCAGTCCGGGATGGTGTCTTGCTCGGTCTCTGAGGCGTGCTTGGCGGCCTCGCCTTCGAGACCCTTGGCAGCGGGGTTCCAGACTCGGATGGCCACGCCACCCCAAGCACGCACAGCCAGGACCTCGTTGCGGAACCTGCCGTCAGTCACGATGACGACGTTGGTCTGCTTGGGCGTGGTCGAGCCGTGGATTTTGTCGTACCCGATGCGTCCCGACAGGCAGTCGTCGGCTGCCATCTTGGCGCACTTGACCCAGACGTCCTGGTCCAGATACCGACCGAACTCCGTCCCGAGGGTCTGGAGCACGGACCTGGCAGTGATGCTCCCGATGGAACCCAGGTCTCCGACATGGATGTGAAACCAAGAATGCAGGGCATTGGCAACGTCCTGCTCAGGCTTGCCGGTGGCCTCTGCTACTTCGCCAACCCACCGGTCCAGCCGGGCGCCAGACGAGCCGTAGTTCACAGCCAGGGTCCTGCGGTCGAACTTGATGCCACGAAGCTCTGAGGGCCCCCACAGCACGTCCTCGGGCATTTCCAGCACGTGGTACCCGAACCGCTTGATGGGGTCAGCCAGGGCAATCCGCTGGGCGAACCCGAGTTCCTGCTCCAGCATCTCGCCGACGGTGTCCTTGCCCGAACCGGCCTTGCCTGACAACAAAATCAGCGGGTACATTACTTGCCCCCGGTGAACTCGGCCATGCCAACCGAAGCGGTGTGGATGACCTCGTTGTTCTCGTACGTCTTGAGCGCATCACCCAGCATCGCCACCCGCAGCAGACCCAGAGCGATGATTGTCTTGAAGGGGTCGGTGCCCATCAGGGCGACGATGAGCGCACCCAGGCCACAGAACACGATGGTTCTGGTGACCAGACCGACACCGCGAATGGCGACGATGCTGGCGGCGATTTTCTTCGACGCCGCCAAGCACTCCTCGTCGGTGAGGTTCTTGCCTCGCATGGCTGCTGCGATTTTCAGTTCGTCTGCTGCGGCCTTCAGTCGTGAATCGATGCTCATCGTCTTGCCTTTCGTTTGGCGAGGATTTTCTCGCGTGCTTCTGCCCTGATGGTCGTACCGATGACCCACGCAGCCACGTCTTCCAGACGCATCTCGTAGGTGTTGTGGTAGTTCTTCGGCCTTACTACCACGAGGTTGTTGGAGCGGTCAATGGTGACCGTCGCTTCGGACTTGGTGTTAAACGCCCTGGGGCCGCCGTAGACCTTGAAGATGGACTTAGACATCTCGCTGTGCCTCCTCGACGGCGGGCGTCATACGGACAACCGTGTGGCCTCTCGACGCGACTCGTCGTGCGGCAGCTTCGGAGTCGTACACGAACACACCTGGCTGACCGTTGCGCACGAGGACGTACAGGTCTCGCACCTTGGTTGGCTTCACATCTGTCCCGTCCATTAGAAGCCCACCTGCTCGACGCTGACCACGCGACCGAAGTCGGTGTTCTGGCCCGGCCCGCACTCGACGTAGCTGCGCGGCTGGTTGAGGTACCGTACGCTGATGCCATTGGGGGTTGCGTAGCTGACGCGGCACATCACGAAGCCTTCAATGGCCTTCATGAGCTTGATGCGACAGTATTCGGCGTTGAAGGGCAACGTGTCGAGCATGGGCGTCTCCGTTCGTCGAGTGTGGAATACGTTATACAGTAAACCCGGCCAGATGTCAAGACTCAGTGGAACCCGACCGGTTCCCCGAGTTCGTTGGCCCTTCGCAGACCTCTGGCGAACTTCCTGACCCCCGCAAGAAAGCCGCCGTAGGCCTTGATGTGCCCCCAGCCAGTGTCGTCCGGGTCAGCGGCGGCTTCCATTTTATCGGCAATGACCTCAAGGCATTCAGCCATTGCGATTTGGTCCTTGACCTCGATGGTCCCGTCGCAATCGGAGTGCAGCAAAAAATCTTGGAGCGGGAGGGGCAGGTCTGCGGGGACTTCGTAGAAGCTGGTCTCGGTTGAGACCACCTCGCGCGGCGCTACGGCGTACTTCAAGACCTCCAAGCGCAGTCGGTGGAAAGCCGAGTACGCGCCGTGGAAACAGTCGTGAGTGGTGTCCAATCCCATGAAAACTCCTTTAGCGGCACAACGAATTGTTTACGATGGTCGTCAGGTCCTGGGGCAAAGTCATGGACCTGATGTCCTTCAGGGTTGCAGCCAGACCCATCGCCAGAGCTTGCCATTCCCTGTCGGTCGCGTTCACAAATAGCAGAGTCGTGTAGCCTGCGCAAGTCCCTACGACTCCCGCGACGCTTTTGTATGGTGCGTTGTAGCTCTGGGGCGTTTCGTCCGACAGCATCACGATGACTCGCTTGGCGCCGGGATTCCAGGTCAGACCCAGACTTCCCGAACAAATTCCGTGCATTGCGTCGAGGGTCGGCTCGTCACCAGCACCCCGAATCGCTTTTTGGGCTAAGAAGAACGTAGCGAAACTGTTCGCGTCCGTGAAGTCCGTGATGAGGGTCGGCCCGACGACCGCAATCCAGTACGGCTCACCGGGAGTCAGGGGTGTTTCGGGTGGTGCTGCAATCAAGGCCCATCGAATGGCCGTGTCGTTCGCGTACCTGGCCGCAAAGCCCGTGACTGACATGGCGACAGAGTTCGCGATGGTGGTCATCGAGCCAGAGTTGTCCATCACGAACACAATGTCGATTGGCATCGTGACAGCCAGTTCTTCGTCGATGAGGCCGTCGCAGTCATTGTCGACCCCATCGCAAGCTTCGGCCTGGGGCAATACCTGGCCGCTACATTCCATTTGCCCGCGTACGCACCTGTTGACACCTGGCCTGCAAGGTCCGTTCGTGACAGTCGACCTCGGGACACCTTCGTAGCAAAAGGCCACGTCTCCAGTGATTTCGTCCACGAGCCCGTTGCAGTCGTTGTCGTACCCATCGCAGACTTCCGGGCCAGTAGGCCTGCAGCAACCCGGCAAGAACTCGTCTGTCTGGCCGTCGCAGTCGTTGTCGGCACCGTCACAGACCTCGGCCGTGGGGAAAACCTCACCTTGGCAGACTTGTTCGCCTCCATCCTCGGCACATGCCAAAATGCCGTACTTACAGGGGCTTCGGACGTCCGTATTGAACCCGGAGTAGCATTCTCGACCGCATTCCGTAACGGGCTTGACGATGGCGGTTTCGCACGTGCAACCCACGACCAACAGGACCAACAGCCCGATTCGGTTCATTTCTTCTCCAAGCGCTTCTTGAGTTCCATGCCCAAGATACCACCAATGAAAATTCCCACCAAGTAGGGTATGGCCAACGCTGTGTCCTTGCTGATGTCGACAAACACGTATAGAACGCATCCCGTCAACAAGGTGTTCATGGTCGCGGCCAACAAGGTCCGGTTCTGGGCAGTGAAGTAAAATACCAGGGTCGCCATCAGGTCGACGCCGACTCCTGACAAGAATGGACCCAAAAACCGAAGCATCGTAGGTGCATATCAGATGGGCAGCGGCCCGTCAAGGCGTAATCTCTAAACCATGTCAACCCTCCAATCCGGTCGCGTGTATTTGTCCATCGCCACCGACTCAACCAGCAAAGAGCTTATTCGGGCCACGAGGGCGGACGACCCCGACCGTGTGCGTCAGATTCACCAAGCCATTGAAACCGCGAACGATTTGTGGCGTTCATGGGCTCTCGCGAACTCGGGCGAAATTCTTTCGGCCAGCGGCTCGGAACTCAGGATTCGCATCCCAACTGAAAAGTTGAACGATGTCGGGGACTTGCGTCGTCGCTATGCGACCTCGACCGACTCGACCGTCAGCATCGGCTTCGGGACCAAGCTGTCCGAGGCCGACCAGGCCTTGAAGGCTGCCCAGTCGACCGGTGGCGACCAGATTCTGATGTACAGCCCCAAAATCCTGGACCTCATTCAGGAGCAAGAGGAATCCGACAAGCCCGCACTGAAGAAGGCCGACGACATCGGCATGAACAAGCCAGCGGCTGGCGGTGGCATGACCGCTGCTCAAGAGCCCATGGCGCCCGCTGCCATCGCTACGGAAGGCGAGGCCTCGGAGCACGAAGAGAACGAAGCCCTGCGCCAGCAGATGGCGGTTGGCGGCGACGTCCAGAACCCCGCCGACGACATCCACGCGCAACTCGGTCAGATGGCCACCCAGCAGGCTCAGAAGGACGACCAGGAATCCCAGGCTCAGCAGGCCCAGCAGCAACAGGCTCAGGGCCAGGATGACATCCGCTCGCAAGTAGTGAAGATCCTGAAGGTCTTCAAGGACCGCGCCCAGGAACTGGAAGGTCTCCAGGAACAAGACCCAGAGCTTTACGAGTCCCTGACCGGCATGCTCCAAATCATGATTCAGATGTCGAAGGACTACTTCGGCGCACAGGCCAACGAGCAGGACGCTCAGCAGGTCCAGAAGTCCGAAGACCTGTTCAAGGCCCTCCCGCGCAACGAGGCCGAGAACCAGGCCAACATGCAGCACGAGTCCGTCCTCCAGGACATGGTCGGCGAAAAGGGCACGACCCGCATGGGCGCAGACTTGCCTGCTGAAGTCAAGGTTGGCCAGCGCACCAGCATCGGGCCAATGGGGAACTTGAGGCCCGAGAAGTTCTCAATGGGCGCCCATGGCCGGACGATGGCTGCCGATCGAGCTAACGTTGAAGAGTCTGGCTATCTTTCTTCGCGATCCGATAACCTGGACTCGCTCGAAAACGAAGTCCGTAACGACAACTTTACCGTACCGAGCTTCCGCAACAGATTGACTTGGTGGTTCGGTCACGAGCACGCGTCTGCCGATAGTTCGCAATTGCCGATCATCGGTCAAGACGGACGTAATGTAGCGCTCAAACCCGGTGAGTCGTATTTGCACGCTTCCGACCTCGGTGGCCGCCATATCTACTACCACTTGACCCCAACCGGAGCACAAGAAGTTCCAGATTCCAATGGAGGGCTCTCTGGTCACTCAACGCCAGACCTCGTTGACCACATCAACAAGCACACAGCGCACTTGCGGAACAGCCTCGACCCAAACGCTAACCAATTTGGCACAGACACTCGCCACCAAGCTGTCGTTGATTCTTCGGCAGAAAACATTCCCAACGCTGCCGAGATGCGCAGCGCCATGGGTCGTTCGCCAGTCTTCAAGAAGAAGCTCGGCAAGGCCGACTTGATGCCCGGTGGCAAGGGCGACAACAAGCCCGACACCGACTTCGACCACGACGAACTCGCTGCAGGTATCAGGGCCGAAGCCTCAGAGCACGGTCTCGACCTGGCCAGGGCCAAAGAGGTCGCCAAGGACCACCTGACCGAAGACCCGAAATACTACACCAAGCTGAAGGTGATGGAAAAGGCCTGGCCTCGCAACGAACACGAGAACAAGGCCAATGCTGCGGCACATCCAGTCATGGAAGACGCCCTCCTGGAACAGGGCGGCGGCAAGGAAGTCCACGACCGCTATGAAGCGCCACGAGCAATCAGTAGGGCGCTCACGACCCACAACCTGCACCGAGAGAGTCGCCCGCCTGCCGCGCAGGCGGGCTGGGCTGAAGCTTCGCTACACGAAGAGGCCAATGCGGACTACGACAATGCAGCCCTTCAGGACCCAGGCGGCAGAATTCCTATAATCCCGTTGGAGCCCCACAACACGTGGGAACCCACCGTCGAATACCCGGCGGGGCCACGCCGACCTGGCCATGGCAACGACTACAACGACCACGCCTTCTGGAACGGTATCGACCACCTGACGACTCCGGGCCACATCGGCAATCCGAACCCCGCCTCGAACGCTGCTCAAATTCCGAACAAGGCAGACATGATGGCAGCTAAGGCACGCTCGCCAATCATGGCCAGGGCCAAGCAGGACATGTCCAAAGCGGCCCTCGAAGCAGGCAAAACCGGTCGCCACCAAGTCAATTACCCCGTTGGCACGCAAATTGACGGCGCACCAGCAGGTGGCAAGGACGCCGGACAGCTAAAAGTCCAAGACCCGGCGACCGGCAAGACAAAATGGCGCTCGGTTCGGGCCGGAATCGTCATGGCGCCCGACGGAACGCCGACTTCGAGCCGCAATCCGGGCGGTTCAGGCGGAAGTCAGTGATTTTCTTGAACATTGACCTGAGCGCGGCCCTCGAACTCCGGAAAGAATTCGAGCCGAAGGTCCAAAGGGCGATGAATGAAGCCGCGAGAGACCTCGCGACACAGGTCCATGCCCACATTCTCGAAGAAGTCCAGTCGAAACTCCACTCGACACGCGAAAAGTACATCGCGGGGCTCGATTTCAAGCAAATCAACGACTCGACATGGGTGATTTCACTCGACAAGACCGCAATGTGGATTGAAGAGGGCATGCCAGAGCACGAAATGCTTGACAATCTCCTCAGTTCGCCCAAGGCCAAGACCGCCAAGGACGGCTCGAAGTACCTGGTCGTGCCTTTTGACCACAAAAAAGGCCCAACCCAGCAGACTCAGGCAGGAAAGTCGCTCACGGACACCATCAAGCAAGAGATGGCCAAGCGAAAAATCCCGTACGGCAAGGTCGAGACCGATGCCGACGGCAAACCCAAAATCGGGCTGCTGCACAAATTCGACGTGCTCAAGTCCCCGCTCAAGACTCAGAACGGACCAGGTCAAGGCAAGGGGCCGATCGGCCAGGTACGACAAGGCCCTACAGGCATCCCCTTCCTTCAAGGCGTGCGTGTGTATCAAAAGAAAATCAAGGACGCGGCGGGCAAGGAAGGCGTCAAGCGAGGCATCATGACCTTCAGGGTCGCCTCAAGCAAGCACAAAGGCTCGGGTCGGTGGGTTCACCCAGGCCTGGAAGCAAAGCGGTTCTTTGAAGAGGCCCAGGAATGGGCTCTCAATCAATGGACCGAGAAAATCATGCCAGACATCATGAGGCGTCTTGAGAGTTCCCTTTAAGGGCACTTTTGACGGTCTGGAGTGCTCTCAAGGTTGTATTCAGGGCGTCGGCCATGTCCGTGGCGCTGATTCGGTCATGCGGGTACGTCGCATTGAATTCGTTGGCCGACTTGACCATGGCGTCCATGATGGCCGACCTGGTCTTGCGCAGCCAATCGGCTCGGTAGCCCTCGACCTTCAGGCCCGCTGCGATGCGGTCCTTCATGATTTGGCGCTGTAGGGCGCCCCACCTCAGCTTGACCTTCTCGGAGGTCACTGCGTAGTGGATAATTCCTGCCGCCGCTTCGATTTGTTCTTTGGTGAGCTTCATGCTGCCATCATACCATGTAATCTTTTCGGTACTCCTTACTGAGGTTCCCTAAATGGCACTTATCGTCGACCCAGACCTTTTGGCAGACTCGGCAGCCGACGACGGCTCAACCGAAGTCTACATCAACACCACGACCAAGACCATCAAGTTGGTCATTGTCGGCGACCTGTCGACGGACGGCGTTACTCTGAAGGCCCTGTATTCTTTCCTCAAGGAAGAGTGGAAAGACGACCCGAACGCCAAAAACCTCGCGGCTTTCCCTTTCCCGATGATTCCAATTACGGACGAATCGTTCGAAATTGTCGACGGATGGAACTTCTTCAACGACGCTGGTCGATATCTCATCCGTACGGGTGGGTGGACGGTCCGAAATACTTCCGGTAACGTCACCGAAAAGTGGTCCGGCATCGTCGGCCTCGGTTCGATTGAATCCAACGACCAACTCTACTTCCAGCAAGTCTCAGGCGGTGCAAGCACCAACGTACAGCTTCAGGGCCAAGTCAACCAGGCCGTTCAAATTCTGAGCGACCCCAACGGTGACGGTGTCTACGGTGACGGTTTCGACCGCCGGACCTTCTTCAAGCTGTTCGGTCGCGAACGCGCGCAGTTGTTCGACGACGCAAACCTGACGGACATCGGTGTTACCTCACTCGACGCCCAGGTTTACCGTTTTCCTATCACGACCGGTACGGACCTGAAGGTCACCGAGTCGGACGTCAACATTGCGGCCAACTCGCCGTACACTCAAATCAATGTCCGATATTTTGACCAGGCCTTCCAGCGTGACGTCGATTTGGTTGGCACCAATCGCAGCTTCGGTATCGTCGTCGATGTCGGTACACACTCGGGGGTCGACGGGTCGTTCACTTCGGGCCTTTCGGTTCTCACGACGACCGAAGGCGGCATCACCGGAGCCAACTATACTGGCGGGACGCTCATCATCCACGAAGGTGCCGCCAAAGGCACATACACCATTTCCGGTACGCCTACTGCGACGACGGTGACCATCACCACGACCTTCCCCGCCACAGCGAGCAACATTTCGTTCACCCTGCAGCGCGCCGCCCCAGTTTCGGCAACGGCAGAGCAAATCTACGAAAAAATTCAGTATCTTCTCCGTCAGGCGACGGACATCGACACGACAGACCAGACCGTAACGGGTAAGACGGCAGACCTCTTGATGAGGTTCGTCGGTGACACCCTGGAGTGCGGCACCCTTGACCCGGCCAACCCGAACGGCGGCGGCTCGGGTGTCATCGTCGAAGGCTTCGCGGCCGGAGATACCAACAGACTTATCTTCCGCGACAACTCGGCGACAAACCGAACTTTTCCCTTCGTCGCCGCTCTGACGCTCCAGTTCGGCGCAAACCTGACTGGCGACGCCGCCGCGAGGTACTGGGTGTATTTCACCACGCTGCCTGGTGCCAGCAACGACTACGGTGAATCTGGCGCTCTGATTGTAGACGACAACTCAGGCGCGGACATGGCGGGGCTCATCAGCGGCTCTCCTAGCATTCAACGCACCTTCAACTACGACGGTAACGTCCAAGGTGGACGTACGGCAGGTACCGACGCAGCAATTACTGTCGTTGCAATCGGCCTTTCGACCGGCCAATACGTTCGCGCGACGGGCACGATTTCCCGTTCGACCTCGAACGTCGTTTCGTTGGTCGCGGCCCTTGAGCGAAACTACGCCAACCCGTAATCGCGCTTTACGTTCATGCTATACTCAACTTCGAAGGAGTTTTTCTAAATGGCTCAGACATATACTGTCGGCGTACTCGGCGCGACTTTTGCGAACAACAAATCCATGCTTGGCGTCTTCAACGGCGCCGGGTCCGGTCGCATCGTGCGTGTCAAGCGCGTATGGGTTCTGAACAACCAGACGACCGGCGTCACGGGTGTGCTTACGACCTGGCGCGTGCAGCGTACGACGACCCAGTCGGGCGGCACCGCTCAGACGCCGGTCAAGCACGATACCTCAAGCGAAACCGCCCCCGCACAAGTCTTGTTTGCGACCGGCCCAACGGTCACGCTCGACACGGCGGGAATCTTCAGGCAATTCGCTTGGTCGAACGACGAGCCTGCGACCGGAACCGGTACTTGGGACGAGCTTGAATGTCTCGTCCCCATGACCTGTGTCTGGGATTCCGCTACTGGCGACGGCGACATCGAGCCAATCACCCTACGGGAAGGTTTCGGCCTTTCGGTCCATCACTCGGGCTCCAGCGCAGTGGGCGTTGCCGACGTCTTCGTCGAATACACCCTTGCTGCAACGTAATTCCGATGGTGACTAATGGCACGTTACCAATATCAGATTTCGGGCGTGCTGGACTGGGCCAGCAATAGCGGGAACGCGATTCTCGCTATTGCTAACCCCTTCGGGAGCGGCAAAAAACTTACCATCAAGCGGCTTGAGATGACCAGCTTGGCCGTCATGGGTGCCGGGGCCCCCGTCGCAAATATCAGCCAAATCGCGGTACGTCGCGCTGTCGTGAGTGGCGGCGTGCCCGTGACTCCGACTAAGCTCGATACCAACGCGGCGGCATGGCCTTCGACCGTGAACTTGTTGGTGCAGACGACATATACGTCGCTGACGGCCGGTGCGATTCGCAGGATTGAGCCCCTGAAGCAGATGAACTCTTTCAACGCGTTCATTGATTTTTCGGCACAGTGCCATCACGGGCGAACTGGCAAAATGTTTGTGTCTGCTCGCGACTCAGCGGTCGAAGACATCGTTGTACGAGCAGGAGAGTCGGTCGTCCTTGTCAGCGAGCCCATGGACTACAACGTCCCGCTGCGAGTGTCGTGCGTCCTTAAGAGAGATGGTTCGCCCACCAGTTCGTATGTCGTCGACATCAACGTTTCTGGCTACGGCTTTGGTGCCGGTATTTTTGCCGTCGAAAATCAATCCGGGTCAGGAGAAGTCGTTCGGATTACCGCCCTGTCGGTCCAAGAAATCGGCGGACTCTCCACACCGTATTTTCAGCTTGTCCCGGTCGGCTCAATCGACGCTTCCTCGACCACTGACCCGACACGAGCCCTGACTGTCTTGAAGCCAGACACATCAAGTCCCTCACCCACTAGTTGGATTAAGGCATACCAGGACGTGCCGATTCTTCCTTTTAACATGCCCGAAAACGCATTTTCTGACGCTTCGGTCGGTTCCCCAAAAGGATTTAGTTACCTCAAAACAAAAGACTTCGTCGGTCCGGTATTCCGTTCGTTTTTCCCTGAAATTGCTCAACGCGGAACGTTCAGCACCGGTTTACCTGAAAATATGGCCTCGTCAACAGGTCAGCGCGGCGCTGACC
>CALMSM010000280.1 GCA_937872425.1 uncultured Candidatus Saccharibacteria bacterium | reverse complement strand
CGTTTTTCACGTGGAAAGAGGTACAGACTCCGAGTATCTAACTAACCGCATTGCCCGTGATCGTCCCGACATCCTCGAACGCATGAAGGCGGGCGAGTATCGCAGCGTGCGTAGTGCAGCGATTGACGCCGGCATCATCGACCCTGACAAGACGAAACGATACCAGCTACCGACAGACCCAACGAAGGCGGGCAAGTACCTTGCCGAGCGGGTTGACGCTGAGTGGATGCTGGCGTGCTATGACGCATTTATGAAGGCTAGTGAGTGAAAGGGCTAGGGCTATGGACTGGTTTAGATCGTGGCACGGTGCGCCGACAGATAACAAGTGGCTAGTCATCGCACGGCGGGCGGGCGTGCAGCCTGTCATTGTGTCGGCTACGTTCTGGGCGCTGCTCGACTATGCCAGCCAACAGACTGAGCGTGGCAGCGTGGCCGGCTTCGACGTGGAAACCTACGCACTGTGGGCGGGCGTGGATGAAGCCGAAGTGCTGAGCGTACTTGACGCCATGCGTGCCAAAGGCGTCATTACCGATGGCGATACGCTTGCAGCCTGGGACAAGCGCCAACCGAAACGGGAGGATGACAGCGCCGAACGTGTGCGCCGGCACCGTGACAAGCAACGCCAGAGCGTTACGGATGACAGTGTAACGCAGTGTAACGCAGATGTAACGCACGGTAACGCCCCAGATACAGATACAGATAAGATACAGAACAGAGGAGATGCAGAGGAGAAACAACAAACAACAAAAACAACTACTATCGCCGCTGGCGCTGATGATGGTGGTTTGACTGACAATGCACTTGCGACGGTGTACTCGTGTTGGGCTGACAACATGCCCGGGACGTTGACGCCCATCATTGCCGACACGATAGCCGATGACGTGCGCACCTATGGCGCAGATGAAGTCATTCGGGCGGTGGGTATTGCCGTCACTGCCAACAAGCGCAATTTGCAATACGTGCAAGGCATCTTGCGCCGCCGTGCTGCTGGTGACGAACCGAGGCGCAACGGCACGCCACCGAAGCAAAAGCAGATGGTCAACATCGTGGATGGTAGCGGGAAGATTATCGGGCAACAGGAGATCGCAGTATGAGCGCAGAGCATGAGATGTACCTGGCTCTATTTCGTGAGGGCTTGCGACGGGCAATGGCAGAGGAGGACGTGAACGACCTTCACAACTGGCTCACCGAGACGCTGCTGAAAATGGGCGGCAAGAGCGACGGTGACGGCGTGCTGTGGTGGGAAGATACGTTCGCATTCTACGATGGGCTGCTCGCCAAACGAGAGGCCGATGCCGCCGTACCTGCGTCGGAACGCAAGGCGCTGCTCTGGCCGTGGGGGAGCTGGAACCGGATGATCGACCCGCTGCCGGGCGGGATGCTGGCAGTCATCAGCGCCGGCGACGGCATGGGCAAAACCACGTATGCCGAGATGATGGCGGAGGAATGGGCATTGCAGCGCAACCGGGTTGTGTTCGTGCATTACGAACTGGCGCACGCTGTGATGATGGATCGACGCTACGCCCGCCACGCCGGAATGACGGTGCGGGAACTCAAGAGCGGCGAACTGACGCCGGTTCAACGCCAGCTTGTCAACGAGGCACACGACAAGCTGCGCATCATCCGGGGTGGTATCACCTACCAGCATAGCGCCGGCTGGACGATGGAGCGCACCGTCGCACGCCTGCGGCAACTCAAGGCAGATGGGCTGTGCGATGTCGTGGTCATTGACTACCTGGAAAAGAACGCCGCCAGCCGCCGGCAATTGCAGATGTTCGGCTCATCGCCATATCAGCGGGAAGCGGACAACGTTGAGCAGATCAAAAACTTTGCCGAACTCACCGAAACGCCGGTCGTGCTACTGGCGCAGATGAGCAAGGCCGGCAAGAGCGCCGACTTTGGCGACATCGACCGAACGTCGATGCGTGGCGCTGGCGAGAAGTCCGAGAAGGCAAACGTTGTCGTCTTGCTTCACCGTGACAAGGACGACAGCGCAGAGGGCGCATACAGCAACACGGTCAACGTGCGGGTTGACAAAAACACGCTGGGGCCGACAGGGAAGTTTGTCCAGTGGATGCGGCCGGAAACGTTCAGCGTGTACGACGTTGACACCGTGCGAACCGAGTTGAACTATTAGCTTGGGTGTTGACACGTGGTCAATGGCGTGATAGAATGTTGACTGTGTGTAAGTGAAATATTGTCCAGGAGATGAGGCGTTATGAATGACCAACAGTTTGCGAAATTTGCGGCACAGTATGCGGAGTGGATAGCGATCAACAAGATCGATATTCACGCCGCCAGCGGGTTGCAGGTGAACCGCACCGACCTGCACTCACGCCTGTTTGAGTATCAGAAAGACGCCGTGCTTTGGGCTCTGCGCCGGGGGCATGGGTTGCTGGCGGAGTCGTTCGGGCTTGGCAAGACGACTCAACAGATTGAACTGCTCCGCCAGGTGCATCGGGCGACAAACGGCGCTCAGATGGTTATCTGTCCGCTCGGTGTGCGGCATCAGTTCACGCATGAGGATGGCCCGGAGATGGGCGTCACGTTCCGCTACGTGCGCACGGAAGCGGAAGCAGAGAAGGCGCTGACCGAAACTCCGTATCTCATCACGAACTATGAGCGTGTGCGGGATGGTGACATTTCGGCAGACTGGATTCAGGCGAACGTGACCGGCGTGTGCATGGATGAAGCCGCCATCCTCGGCAATCTCGGCACAAAAACGCAAGACCTTTTCCGGCACATCTTCGACGGAATCGAATATAAATGGGCAGCGACCGCCACGCCAGCGCCGAACGATTACCGGCAACTCATCTACTTTGCCGATTTTTTCGATGAACTGGACGCCGGCCAGGCGCTTACCCGCTGGTTTGGGCGCAACCCCGACAAGGCCGGCGATCTGCAGCTCATGCCGCACATGGAACATGAGTTCTGGATGTGGGTGGCCAGTTGGGCCCTGTTCATCCAAAAACCCAGCGACCTGGGCTATCTGGACGACGGCTACATCCTCCCGCCGCTGCAGATCTTTTGGCACCGCATCAGCAGCAATCACGAGGCGGCGTGGGAGATGAGCGACAACCGCGGGCAACGCTACCTGTTCAAGGACAGCGCCGCCAGCATCCAGCAGGCCATCCGTGAGAAGCGGGACAGCCTTGACGACCGTGTCGCCATGGCAGCGGAGATTGTGGCGGCCGGCGACCCCGACG
>CALMSM010000279.1 GCA_937872425.1 uncultured Candidatus Saccharibacteria bacterium | reverse complement strand
ACGGCGCAGGAGTGCATACCGCAAGGCGTGCCATTCCGTGACCGGCTGACGGCGCTGCACAATGCCATGCTGGCACGCATCGCAGAGCTTGAAGCGGAAAACGAACGGCTGCGGGGCGACGTAAAGGCGCTGTTGACGGGGGATGCACCGGGCGACATGGTGGAGTACGGCACGGGAAGCCTGACAGTGTTCCACGTATTCCGCCCATTGCCTGACCCGGTCTTGCACCCATGAAAGGCTTCGGCGCTGGCATGGTCAAGGTGCCGGCCATCATCACGCCCGCACTACGGGCGGCAACCGGGCCGCTTAGCATCCGCCAGGCTGCCCGGCTTCTCAACCTGTCCGGTGCCCAGGTTTACGGCTGGTTTGACCGGGGCTTGCCCGTTGTCCGCTTGCGCCAGGGGCGGGGCAACGACAAGGTACGGGTAGACGCTGCCACCCTGCGGGAATGGCTGAAAGAGAATCAGCCTACGGTGTGGATTCAGGCAGATGAGGACGGCCTGCTATGTACCAGAAGCGAGTACCTGTAACGGCTCGGCATGTGCCAGAACATGCTAGAGAGGTGGGGGGCGTGACAGAACAGCGAAAACTAGACGAGGTTGTGTTCCGAGAGGACTTATACCCACGTCTCGCAAAAGACCCGGTGAAGGTTCAACAGTACGCCGAAGACCTTGACGTATTGCCGCCGATTGAGCTAAACCAGCACAACGAACTGATTGACGGCTGGCACCGTTGGACGGCGCACAAGAAGGTGAACGCTGAGACCATCGCCGTAGTCGTGACCCAAACGACAAGCGATGCGCACCTGCTAGAGTTGGCAATCGAGCGGAACGCCGCCCATGGCTTGCAGTTGAGCCGGGAAGAAAAGCAGGCGATGGCGCGCAGGATTTACCACGTCACGCCGGAAAGCGAACGCACCGAAAAGAAGCGTCAGCTTGCCAGGATTTTGAGCGTATCGGCCTCGAGTGTGCAAAGCTGGCTATCCCGGATAGACAAGGACGCCAAAGACGCCAGAGACAAGCGCATCTTCTCCAAGTGGCTGGCCTGTTGGACACGGGAACAAATAGCGGAAAGTGAAGGAACCAGCACGGGAGAAATTTCTGAGATTTGGTCAGAATTTCCAACTCTGGAAAAACTGACCAAATCCCATCAAACCCTTGCGACCTACTCGGAGCCGGAATGGACGCCGCCGATTTACAACGTCTGGAAGCAACAGACGAAAACCCCAGGCGTTGACCACTTTGGCAATTCAGAAGTGCGCTTGCTTGACAACCTGCTCTATCTGTACACCGACCCCTTTGACGTGATTGTAGACCCATTCGCCGGGGGCGGATCAACTATTGACCTGTGCAAGCGGCGCAGCCGTCGCTACTTTGCCAGCGACCGTAAGCCAATCGTGGAACGCAAAGACGACATTCGACAACACGACCTGCTTGACGCTGACGGCACAATCAAACTTCCGGCGGTGCCTCGTTGGATGGATGTTAGCCTGGTCTACCTTGACCCACCCTACTGGAAACAAGCGGAAGGTCAATACAGCAAAGACCCCACCGATTTGGCTAACATGCCGTTGGACGGATTCAGCGCGGCGCTTGCCGGGATCATCAAGGCGTTTGCGGCCAAACTGAAAGCATCGGCGCGAACAAAGTCGGCCTACATTGCGCTCATCATTCAGCCGACGCAATGGAAAGCGGATAACCGTCAATTCACCGATCATGTCGGGGATATGCTGAGACTGGTTAAGTTACCCGTCAACATGCGCTACTCTGCACCCTACGAAAGCCAGCAGTGCACCCCACAAATGGTGACGTGGGCAAAAGACAATAAGCGGTGTTTGGTCTTGACGCGCGAGATTGTTGTTTGGGAGATCGTGTAATGCCACAAGAGGAAATTTTCGGAACAAGAGACCGATCATACTCAGCATGGCATCGGCGCAATTCTACCAGGCGCTTTGTCGGTATTGAGAAGGCGCAAACGCTTGCGATGATTGACTTGGACGCATCGCTCTATGTCGAATATGA
>CALMSM010000278.1 GCA_937872425.1 uncultured Candidatus Saccharibacteria bacterium | reverse complement strand
CTAGCGTCACCGCGGCAGCACTGATGGCAACGGCGTGAGTATCTAGATACTGCGGTTCACCGAGTGGCCGAACCGGCACATGGGTCTGGGTATACATGATGATACGCTTCATACTTTGGACGGCCTCGATCGGGTATTCACCATTGGCTGTCTCATCGCTCAACATGACGCAGTCAGCTCCGACAATGACAGCAGTTGCCACGTCCGAAACTTCCGCACGAGTTGGCTCGGGCATCTCTGTCATGCTGAATAGCATCTGGGTTGCTACAATGGTTGGCTTGGCGTACCGCAGCCCCAGGCCAATGAGTTTGCGCTGGACGATAGGGACACTCTCGGCCGGTGCCTCAACGGCTAGATCACCGCGAGCAATCATGATCAGGTCTGTCTCTGCCACGATTTCTTCCATATTCTCAATCGCTGATCGGGTCTCAAACTTGGTGATGATTTTCGCCTGCATTCCAAGCCCGTTGAGCAACTTTCGCATGCTGCGGATGTCGGCGGCGGTCTGGGCAAAGCTCTGGGCGATGTAGTCGATGTCCTGCGTCGAACCAAATGCCAGGTCCTTTTTGTCCTTTTCGGTGATAACGTCACCACCGAAGTCGGTATCAGGTAGGTTCATGCCCTTGCGCTTGATGAGCATGCCATCGTTTTCGACACGAGCATGCACCAACTTGCCCGTGACACTGGTCACGGTCGTCTTTACCTTGCCGTCGTAGAGGTAGATAGCTTCGCCGCGCTTGACCTTGGCGCTCAGGTCGTACTGTGTGGGTATGCGACCAGAACGCTCGTAG
Source organism: uncultured Candidatus Saccharibacteria bacterium (assembly GCA_937872425.1). GTDB lineage: Bacteria > Patescibacteriota > Saccharimonadia > Saccharimonadales > CALMSM01 > CALMSM01. The sequence goes on along the minus strand of CALMSM010000278.1, from coordinate 1,149 downwards.
TCACCGTCGTATTCAAAGATCAGCTCCTGCCCAGTATGTACATTTATGATGCCCTCGAAATCACCGAGACGAATCTTTGGCCCCTGTAAGTCCTGAATCACCGCCACTGGTTTGCCATACTCTGCCGCTGCTTTTCGCACCCACTGGATACGTTGAGCGTGCTCTTCGTGCGTGCCGTGAGAAAAGTTCAGCCGAAAACCATTCACACCGGCTTTAACCAGCTCGAGCACGATGTCGTAGCTGTTGCTGCTTGGTCCTAGAGTGGCGATGATTTTCGTGCGCTTAAATTTGCCCACCGGCACATTCGGTGCCTTACGCGTACTATCCATATGTCTCTAGTGTACCTGCTTATGCTTACTGACGGCAAGCAAACGAGGCTATTTCTTGCCTGATTTCTTCCCACGCATGAGCACCGCCCCACCCACCACCAGCAACACAGCGATGCCTATGAGCCCGATGATATACTCCCCACTCTCCGCAAGGGTAGCTTGGTTGTCTGTGTCTTCTGTGTCTGTAGTCCTAGTATAAGGAGATTCATAGGCTCCTGAGTCATAGGCTAGGCCTTGTGGTCTTGTTTGTCCTCTAGCGTCTGTGGTTAGGCCTGAGATAGTGACACCAGCGTCAACTGCTGGAGAGTTTTCTAGCAGAGCCATGGTGGGTACATACCCACCATTATCTGCCAAAGGAGACAGACTGGCGGCAAGGCCGCTTACATTGTTTTGGTCTGTGGACTGGGTGAAGTACGGTGCACAAGAAGAATCATCGGATAGGTTGCCGCCGGTGGAGGTGATGGAGAGGTTGACAGTGCCGGTGCCGCCTGCGAAGGAGTTGCCATTGAACGCTACACAGTTAGCTGGCTGTTCAGCGACCTGGCTATCGGCGACAATCACGTTGCTTGCATTGAGGGTGGTGTTTGCCACGGATGCGGCCGTGCCTGCGCCACCTGCGATGAAGATTGCCCCTGCGCCACCTACAACGGTATCTGCTCGAAAACCAGTGATGGTCACGTTTTCTACGGTTTGCTCAACGCTGTGCGTCACATCACTAGAGCCAAAGGTGAAGTTTGTAAGCGATAGCGCGCCAGCAATCAGTGGATTTGTGACCGTCATGTCAGTGATGGTAATGTTCTGTAATTTACTCTGTGCGAGG
>CALMSM010000277.1 GCA_937872425.1 uncultured Candidatus Saccharibacteria bacterium | reverse complement strand
GAGCCGGTGTAGGCCAAGACCTGCGTCCAGTCGTCGGCGCTGCTCTCGAAGATTGCGTACAGTTGGCCCAACGTGCCAGTCAGGGCGACAAACCTACCCCGCTGCTGCGCCTGCTCAAGCAAGCCCACTTCCGGGGACACGCTAGACAACACGTTGGCGCTGCTGTAGCGGGCCAGCCCGTTCGCCAGGGGGAAGTACAAGTCATCTTGGAACACGGCCCAGGTTGCGAAAGTGTTCTCGTGAATCTCCCCACTGAAGTCGAGCAGCTTGTTGGCTTGGATGGTGCTGGCTGCTGCGGGGTAGGTGTCGGCGTAGGTGACTGCATACAAGCCATCTTGCTTCCCGGCGTACAGGTTCCCTTTCCATGAGAACAGGGCCACGATGGGATAGCGACGGTCGCCTACTCTTGCCTTTGGCCCACCCGTCCCTGCCGTCGTCCAGTCGGCGTAATCGCTGGTGCCCTGCACGAACACGCCATCGGTCGCGTCGTTGGCCGCACGCCAGAACAGGTTGTCGTGCTGCGTCAGACGGTCAGCTTTGATTGCCCCGATTGCCGACCAGGTCGTCACACCGTCCCACGTGGTGATAGCCGTACCGTCGCCCATCGCAACCAACAACTTGGCGGCTGTGTCTGCCGTCTTCTGTACCAACATGCCATCGGTAATGTCGGAGCCAAGCGCCTTGATTCCAGAGCCATCGTTGGCTACGCTCATGGTGGTGGGCGACGTGAGCTTGTACACCCGCTTGCCTGCCAATGCGTAGATGAAGCCAGCCCACTCCACAAAGCGAACGGGTGGGGTGTCCGGGTGGATGTTCACGTACTGCGCTGCTATGGCTGCGGTGGCCGTGGTGCCCGCCGTCCAGCTTGACCCATCGTATACCTTGTACGGCTGGTCAATGTCGGAGTCGGTAGCCGTGAGCACGTCCAGGCTTTCGCTCCCGCTCACGGTGAAGTTCACGACGAGCCAGAACTGTGTGGCTGCTGTGAGGGACGCCATGAGGGTGCCACACGACAAACTCAGCCAATCGCCTTGATAGGAAACGGCTGTTGCGGTTGCATTTGCCGTGGTTCCGTTCGTCACAGCCGCCCCAGGCGAGCCAGCGGAGTCTGCATTGACCGAAAAGTTTAAGGTTGACGCATTAATTCCCGTCAAACTGCGGACATAAGCCCACAATCTCTGCAATTTGTAGTTGCCTGCGCCGCCGCTGGTGATAGAAATGTTGTACTTGGTGCCCAGGTAGGCTTCTACTTGCTCACGGTCGCCGCCCGATAGGGCAGAGTTGTAGAGGATAATCTCGCAGATAGTGGAGGACGAGTACCCACCTACGGGGTTGCGGGTGAAGATGGTAG
>CALMSM010000276.1 GCA_937872425.1 uncultured Candidatus Saccharibacteria bacterium | reverse complement strand
GAGCCGGTGTAGGCCAAGACCTGCGTCCAGTCGTCGGCGCTGCTCTCGAAGATTGCGTACAGTTGGCCCAACGTGCCGGTCAGGGACACGAAGCGTCCCCGCTGCTGCGCCTGTTCCAGCAAGCCCACTTCCGGGGACACGGATGAAAGCACGTTGGCGCTGCTGTAGCGGGCCAGCCCGTTCGCAAGCGGGAAGTACAGGTCATCTTGGAACACAGCCCAGGTTGCGAAAGTGTTCTCGTGAATCTCGCCGGAGAAGTCGAGCAACTTGTTGGCTTGGATGGTGCTGGCTGCTGCGGGGTATGTGTCGGCGTAGGTGACGGCGTAGAGGCCATCTTGCTTCCCGGCGTACAGGTTCCCTTTCCATGAGAACAGGGCCACGATAGGGTATCTGCGGTCGCCTACTCGCGCCTTTGGCCCGCCCGTCCCTGCCGTCGTCCAGTCGGCGTAGTCGCTGGTTCCCTGAATGAAGACGCCATCCGTCGCGTCGTTGGCCGCACGCCAGAACAGGTTGTCGTGCTGCGTCAGACGGTCGGCCTTGATTGCCCCGATTGCCGCCCAGGTCGTTACCCCGTCCCACGTGGTGATAGCCGTCCCGTCGCCCATTGCAAGCAAGAGCTTGGCGGCTGTGTCTGCTGTCTTCTGCACCAACATGCCGTCTGTAATGTCGCTGCCCAGGGCCTTGATTCCGCTGCCATCGTTCGCCACTGACATGGTAGTAGGCGACGTGAGCTTGTACACGCGCTTGCCCGCCAGGGCATAGATGAAGCCAGCCCACTCCACAAAGCGAACGGGTGGGGTGTCCGGGTGGATGTTGACGTACTGTGCTGCTACGGCTGCGGTGGCCGTGGTGCCCGCCGTCCAGCTTGACCCGTCATACGTCTTGTACGGCTGGTCAATGTCGGAGTCGGTAGCTGTGAGCACGTCCAGCGATTCGCTCCCGCTCACCGTGAAGTTCACGACAAGCCAGAACTGTGTGGCTGCCGTAAGGGATGCCATGAGGGTGCCACACGACAAGGAAAGCCAGTCGCCTTGATAGGAAACGGATGTTGCGGTCGCATTTGCCGTGGTTCCATTGGTCACAGCCGCCCCAGGACTGCCAGCGGAGTCAGCATTGACCGAAAAGTTTAAGGTTGACGCGTTAATTCCCGTCAAACTGCGGACGTAAGCCCACAATCTCTGCAATTTGTAGTTGCCTGCGCCGCCGCTGGTGATAGAAATGTTGTACCGTGTGCCCAGGTAGGCTTCTACTTGCTCACGGTCGCCGCCGCTCAAGGCAGAGTTGTAGAGGATAATCTCGCAGATAGTGGAGGACGAGTACCCACCTACGGGGTTGCGGGTGAAGATGGTAG
>CALMSM010000275.1 GCA_937872425.1 uncultured Candidatus Saccharibacteria bacterium | reverse complement strand
TCGTTGCGGGTGCATTCTCCCTGCTCGTGCTCCTACCCCTGGCCCTCATCCTGCTACCCGCTTGGATGACCCTATGGTACGGGCTGTGGGGTGTGGTGCTCATCACCCTGGCTCCGTTCGGCGCACTGGCCGTGATGACCATGCGTAAGGTGTACGATAGGCACGACCTGTCACGCGCACGAGTGGAGGCCGAACGCCGTATGCTCATCAGCATGTGGCTCGACATCGACCAAGACGGCACGCTCGAAGATGAGGAACTTGAAGCCTTCATCCGTTACGTGCGCCTGCTCTGGCACGGTGGAGCTACTACCGCATCGCAAGCCCAAGCCTACGGCATCGCTGGCCCCACGTGGCAGAAGTACCGCAACGCTCTAATCTCTATCGGCATCGCAACAGCCGAGCGCAAGCGGGGAGGTACAGGATTCTTCCTGCTCCCCTCTGTCAAGACGCAGCCCTGGCCCACCGTAGAGAAGCACGTTCGAGCGAAGGCTGGTCTACTGGTACGCTCCGCATCCGATCAGGGTATGCTCATCACCGCAAGCCCACCGCCGACTACCAAGCGCCTGCAAGTCTCTACGCTGGCCGGCGATGTGTACGACTCCGAGAATGTAGACGGCACATAGAGGCGTGCCGTAAGCGGTAAGAGGACAACTAAACTATGACAATAAAACCGATAACCGACGACTTTGACCCCAGCCCCGACTTTTCTGATTTCGACCCCGAATGGAATAATTGCCACTGTTGCGGTGGTAGTGGGTGGGGAATTGCCGGGCTTTACTGGCCGCCAGATGATTCTATCAATGGCTCCCATGACGGCGAGACCGTACGCTGTCCGTGCTGTCATGGCACAGGCAGCGCCTACGATGTTCTGGTAGACGATTGATATGCGATTCCTTGCTTCCCCAGGTGGCGCTGTCCCGCCCAATTTTGCCGGTATAATCTCATCGCCCGCTATTGCTGGCATATCGGTGCCAATTGTCAATGGCGCGCCGTGGGCGGCAGACAATGGAGCGTTTACCGGCTTTTCACCAGAACGTTTTTTCCCGTGGCTGGAAAAGATGAAGCCCTATCGCTCCACGTGTCTATTCGTTGCCTGCCCTGATGCTGTTGGCGACTACGAGGCGACGCGCCGCCTATGGCAGCAATGGTATCTACACCTGAGCGACTGGCCTGTCGCCTACGTAGGGCAGGACGGAGAAACAGACATACCGCCCGAAGCATCGGCCTTGTTTGTCGGCGGCACGACTGACTGGAAACTTAGCCAGCAAGCCGGCGATCTTATACGACTCGCACAATCACGCAATTTGCACGTCCACATCGGGCGGGTCAACTGGGGCAAACGTTACCGTCATTTTCGCCTGATGGCAGGCTCCGAAGACTTCACCTGCGACGGAAATCGCGCTCGCTATGATGGCAAAGAAAAGGCAATCGCCGCATGGACAAACTACCAAGATCAAGCCCCATTGTTTCAGTTGGACTAGTCGCCGTCTATCTGGTGAGCATCGTTGCCGCCAACCTGCTAATTGTGTGGCTTGGCAAATGGATGAGCGTCGTTAACGCATTTCTATTCATCGGCCTAGACCTCGTAACTCGTGACTTGTTGCATGACGCATGGCACGGCAGGAGATTGGCGCTAAAGATGGGCGCGCTTATCGCAACTGGAAGCCTGCTATCGTGGCTGCTCAATCGGGATGCAGCGCAGATTGCTATTGCGTCGTTCGTCGCCTTCGCCCTGGCCGCCACGACAGATACCGTCGTTTATTCCATCGCCGTGCGCCGTGGCTGGCCCTGGCTACAGCGTAGTAATGGCAGCAACATAGCCAGCGCCGCCGTTGACTCGCTCGTGTTCCCAACCATCGCCTTTGGTGGATTGCAGCCTGCCCTCACCATTCTGCAATTCGTCGCCAAGACAATGGGCGGCTTTCTGTGGTCGATTATTTTCCGCAGACGATTGACATAAATCACCGAAGGTTACATAACATTCATTATTCACGTAACGTTCTAGGAAAATGACCCCTTCTGGCCCCCTCGCCAGTGGGGGAGAGACCAGACCCGCACCACAGGAGAACACACCGACCATGCTACAACTGATTGATCGCTTTGCCTGTTGGTGGATGGATTACCGCATGGCCCAAGTAGTCGAAGCCCTGCCCGACGAGCAAAAGGAATTCGGACTCAAGCGCGCCAATGTCGAAGATGGCACGCTGGAACTCCTGATCACTTCTCCGTCAATCGTCGCTTTAGCCGACGAAGCCGCCGCTCTGCTCGACAAGAATCAAGCAGAAAACTTTGTCACATTTGAGATGATGCCTCGGCTTGACCGGGGGAAGCGCCCCATCACCGTGATCGTGCAGTGGGCTGGCCGAAAGTCGCCGGCGCGCGTCATCGGTGAATTGACAGAACGAATCCGCCAACTCGAAGGAGAACACCCCACATGAGACTAACCCTCATCACCCTTGCCCTGCTCTTGCTCATCCTCACCGCTTGCAGCGACCCGCTTGGCTACGTCCAGGCTGAGCAGATACGCGCCAATGCCCAGGTGCAGACCGCACAGATTCAAGCCGACGCGCAGACCGAGCAGGCGCGTATCGACGCGACGACCGCACGCGTTCGCATCGGCGGTTGGATGACTGCGGCCGGCATCCTGGCTATCGCCGTGGTGCTAAGCGTGCTCATCGTGGGCATGATTCACCTACAGGCGCAGCGGGATAGGCTGATCGCCCAGGGCTACCAGTTGCCAGCACAGCAGACGCGCGCCGCATTGGGCCGGCCACCCTCGAAGCGGCCTACGCTTGCACGCCGCACGGACCCGGACGGCTACACGCTGAGCTTGCCCGAACGGAGCAATGCCAGCACCCATGAGATTGTCGTGATTGACGGGTGAGCAAAAGTAACAGTTTCGCAAGCCGATCATGCCCCACCGGGGGAGTGCTCAGCAGTGGGGGAGTGGAACCCCAAGACATGACACTAGCACTAGGAATCGGTCTCGTTGTCCTTCTCTGGCTGTGGGTCACACGAGAAGCAAAGACCACATTGCAGGAGCAGGCAGAGATTCGCAAGACTACCCCACCTGAATTGCAAGGCGCTGCATCCTTCGTCGGTTGCCTGTGGATGGTCGGCTTCGCTGCCGCAATCGTGTTCGCTCTTGTCGTTGGCGCTGCCGCCATTGCGGTATGGTCTGGCGTATCCCCATGAAACGCTGTGCGTGTGGAACCATATGCCAGTCGGGTCAATGCCGCACCTGCAAGAGCAAGACACGCGCCGCTTGGCTCGCCCCTACCCTACGCGAGACGCGCGCCCAACGCCAACGCCTTGCCAATCTCGCGCGTGGCCGTGAGGTACGCGCCGCCAATATCGCAGCCAAGCGCGCCGCCGAGGAACTGGCTGAATACTTGGCTCAGGATGTGCACTAGCGCACCGTCTACCATATGTAGAACGCATTCTACAATACGAGTCACCATGAACCGACAACATATTGCCAACCCTACCACTATCGAAGCAATCAGCAAGCTCAAGCCTGGGCAGACGTGGCGTAAGCTGGCCGTCAGCCTGGGCTATCCTGCATCCACTGGCGCATCGCTCTGCAACCTGGCGCATGGTCGTGCCGGTCAATTCACGTTCGACGGGGAGCAAGAACTAAGGCGTAGGCTATCGCTCCCTCCCCTGCTCCCGTCCTACACCGTGCCAGCTTGCCCGTCGTGCGGTTCCGTCCACACTGGCGACTGCCACGGTCTACAGGGTGAGGTCGTCATAGTCCCCGCCGGCGCACGCATCGTGCAGCCCAAAGCGCCGAGCAGCAAGCCAGCCAGGAAGCGCGACCGGATAGAGGCGACACGCTATACCGAACGTGGATTTAGCACAGCCGAGATTGCCGAGGTTAACCGGGAAGTCTTCGACAATGGCCGTATCCCCTCCTGGCTGTGGAACCATCCTGGCATGGCTGAGGTGCTGGCCGGGGAGATACGCAGACAACGCGCACTTGCAGCCCAGGAGATGGACAATGCCTGACCCCACACCAAAGCCGCCCAGGAAGCGCACGCGCATCGACATCACTGGCTTACCGCTCAACAGCGCCGAGGCACGCGAGATATTGCTATGGTGGCTGTTCCGGGATGAGCGCGACGACTGGCCCGATTGGGTGCAACGAAAAGCCTACGGTGTCCAGCCGTAGGCTCTTGGGGTGATGGGTGATGGGCAGGGTTAGCTGTAATACCGCCGAATTGCATCGTCAGGGTGTTTGCCAGCATTGAACTGGCCTAAGCCTTCAATCTGCTTACCGTCCTGCCATAGCCCTTTCCCTCCATGACCTGTCCAGACTGTGTGCGTGGTCGTTTCGTCATGCTCTGTGATGGTGACAGTGTAGGCGTTCCAATAGTCCACATCGGGCGCTTGCTTCAGTGATACGGTCTTCATGGTTCATGTTCTCCTGTGAGAGTAAGTAGGGGGTGATGGGGTTAGCTGGCGGCTGCGAGGTCGTGGTATCGCTGGATGCTCAGCGCCGTTACCCTGCTCGTGGTGTAGGCTACGTTGTCGGTCTGGTATCCGCAGTATTCCGCACCATAGAACGGGTCACTGTCCTTGCCAGTCGTGTAATCCACTTCGTAACCCTCCACAACCTGCGCGCCTGCTGCTTTGGCCGCGTCAATCTCAGCCTTCTCAAAGAATCTGACGGGTCGCTGATACGGGCCGCTGCCGTCCGGCTGGCCGCCGTTGTCTCCGAAGTAGCCAGCATATTCACCAAGCGCAGTGAATACGGCATCTGAAATTCTGCTGCTGAATGAGAGTAGTTTGGTGGTCTTCATGATTCTTCGCTCCTGTGAGAGTGAGTAAGGGGTGATAGGTACAGCTTAGCATACTGGTTCACGGTATTACGCTCTTTGCTCTATCCTCCTGGCGTAGCACGCCGAGCAGAACAT
>CALMSM010000274.1 GCA_937872425.1 uncultured Candidatus Saccharibacteria bacterium | reverse complement strand
CTGTTATTACCATGTCCTGCTCCTTACGATTACACAAGTACCTTCATGAGTTAAACCACTCTCATATTGCCAGCAAGAAAACTTAGTGTTGCAAAAGCTAGACGTAATATCGCCTAGGGGTGTAGACTTACATATAGCCATGTTGGTACTTGTGCAGATTTTGTACATTTCCACCCACAGACTCTATACATACAATTCATCCGTCGTCTCATCTCCGCCTCGACGACAGGCACCCCTCTTATCACCTTAGACCAAAGGATGCTTGTATGTATTACCAAAACCCTGACGGAACCAGCGTACATGACGGGTTCCCAAACCCCGCTGCCGACAGCTCGCTCCAAACCCTCGACCTTAATCAACTGCTCATCAAAAACCCCATCAGCACGTTCTTTGTGCGTAATGCTCTGGGCGACGTTTTACTCGTTGACCGCTCTCTAGCGCCGCATGCAAACGACCTTGTGCTGTGGGTGTCAGAAGGTGAGATTCGCACATCTGCCCACCATGCCGTTCAAGAAAACGCAGAAGTATGGGGAGTTATCACCACAACTATCCGACAACACAAAAGGCCCAAGTCATGAGTAGGCCTCCTCTCTTTGCACTAGTTGATTGTAATAATTTCTTTGTCAGCTGTGAGCGGCTCTTCCGACCCGACCTAGCAACACGGCCAGTTGTCGTACTCAGCAGTAATGACGGTTGCGTGGTAGCGCGAAGCAACGAAGCCAAAGCACTCGGTATCCCCATGGGCGCGCCCGCCTTCCAGCACCGAGACGTGTTCAGAAGGCACGGCGTTGTGCAATTTAGCGCCAACTTCGAGCTCTATGGAGATATCTCCCGGCGCATCACGAGTATCTTGGCAAGCGTCACCCCTCGACTCGAAATCTACTCCGTAGATGAAGCATTTCTCGACCTCAGCCAGCTAGACATACCCGACATCGAGCAGTGGGCAAAGCAACTCCGCACCACCATACTACAGTGGGTAGGCATGCCTGTATCTATTGGTATCGCTCCTAGCAAAACGTTAGCAAAGCTGGCAAGTGAGCATGCAAAAACAGACCTAGGCTTGGATTGGGTGTTGTCATTCGTCAACAAGTCACCAGTTCCATATCTACAAGTAACAGAAGTACAGAAAGTCTGGGGTGTAGGCTGGCGCCTGGCACCAAAGCTTCGTACCGAAGGTATTCATAACGCCGCAGCACTTGCATCCATGCCCGAACGCTTTGCGCAGCAGCTCATGGGCATCCGTGGTCGACAAACGGTGACTGAGTTGAATGGCGTGTCCTGCTTCGGACTTGAGCTCGAACACAAACCTCGCAAAACCATTGCCCGCACGCGCACATTTGGCCATGATACCAATAATCTCATGGACTTGCAGGGAGCAATTGCCACATTTGTCGCACAAGCTGCCTTCCGGCTTCGCCAAGATAACCAGCTGGCGCGCAGGGTAGGGCTCTTCATGACAACGCATCGCAAAAAACCCAACTACCAATCCTGGAGCAAAGAACTCATACTCGAACAACCAACAGCAGACACAGGCCTACTGATTAACCGCTTAGTCACCGAGCTCACAGACATACACCGTACAGGGATTGCCTATCACCGAGCAGGCATATGGCTGAGCAACTTTAGCCCGGCCGACAAGCTCCAGACTGATCTTTTGGGTATCGTGAACACCAGCCAGCACGATGAATCACGTAAACTCATGCAGACATTGGATAGCATCAACGAAAAATTTGGGCGCCAAGCCATAACCTACGCATCAACAAAACTATCTACGACATGGCGCCCACTACAAATTAACAAAAGCCCTGCCTACACCACCGACTGGCACAATCTCCCAATTGTCCGGACCAATCAATGACGCTTTTGTTTATCGCCACACAACAGGGTACAATCGTACCCAATGAGCACAGCAGAAGCGGCCGGTTGGTCTGATTTAGATGACATTTCATACAGGAAAATATCACCCCAAGGCGCAAAATTTGTGGTGACTGAAGTCTTTGGGGTGGATGGTCATTGTGCGTTAAAAGCTGTCAACACTGATTGTATACCAGAGGGTCAACCACAGCTCTCGGCAGAAGCAGATCTTGGCAATGCTGTCGTATGGTCACGTTCAATGGCTAATCTGCATCTGGGAACATTTGATGTACCGCGCGCTACAGCAAAACTCGAGGAAGATTCTATATACGATAACCGGCATAAGCCCCATCGCGTTGATAGGATTCGCACCCGGCTTGCTCGATTCGAATGGGTGACTGGACATATTGTTGGCGAAGATCAACTAGAAGAGTTGTGTGTGCCTGTTGCAAAAATAATAAAAGAGCTTTCTTGCGTCGAAGTCGACTGGGAAGAAGACAACCAATACTGGATTCGGCAGAAGTTCGCCAATGAAGCCGGCAGAGCACTTGATGCACTTCAGAATCAAGAGCTCAGACAAAATATTCTCCGCGTAACGACGGATGATGAGCTGAGTAAGCTTAAACCAGGAGTTGTGCACGGCGATCTTGTTCCAAAAAATATTATTAGGCAACCAAACGGAAGGCTGGCGCTCATTGATGCAGAGTTTGGCACGCACGACAAACGTCCGGGGTTCACGGTGCCACGTATGCGCGATGCGGCCTACTTCTATCATGTGATGCGTTGTCAGTATGGCCAGTCCGATGCAGCAGAGAGCTTCCTACAGGCAATGGGGGAGGAGTTTGGGGATGACGAAACATGGCACCAAGAGTTTTGGACATGTGTCATCGAGCGCACGCTTAGTATGTATACCAACTTCGTAATTAAGCAGCCATCTGGCGACCATATCGATGAGCGCCGGCTGAACCCAGACAACTACATCGCCACACTCCAGACCGCCGTAGATATGCTCAAAGCAGCTTAGTGAAAAAGTGTTCACTGACTCATACTGAATGACGTGCGAAGCTATGGGCATGACAAACTCAATTACACCCATCCGATTCAATATGGCTCCCGCAACGGAGCTCCCAAATCAAGTACGGCCATACGTACCACCCAAAGCCCGAGACGAGGCAGAGATAGCCAGGCTTAAAAGCCCAGGCAGGCCAAAGGGCACACTCATACTCGAACGCCAAGCCGACGGTATAGACATGATCAGCCAGGGATTCCGTCGCTGCGAGACACCCGAGCAGTTTCGCCAATGGGCCGATATAGCCAAGTACGCCGCTGTTGGCTCAGCGCTCTACATGCTCGAGGACCCCACAGGCGAAACCGCCCAGCGCTACACCCAACTTCCTAAGCTTGGCGCCGCCAGACCTGAGTTACGACCGACTGCAAATGATTTGCGAGTCGAAGCCATGCGCGCATTTGATCAGGCATACATATTCTCACTCCATCTTGTGGGTGAACATGTCGCTGGCCGTTCACAAGCCAACCGCAAACAAGCCGAACTAGCCACCGCCAAAACATTAATACATGCAGCCTTCCTGGCTGATTGCGTAGAGGTCGCCGACATAACGTCAAACCCCGACGCTCGCATCAGTAATCACGAGGCACAACTTATGGGCAGGGACCAGGGGCTTGGGATGCTCCAGGCCATGACGTCACTCGCGGTTGAGCTTGATTTTCTCCCAACGACTGGACAGCTAAAGGGCGATCCCTATAGCCCATATGTTGTCGCAATCAACCAAACCGGCGAAGACTTTCCGATAGAACTCCATGCGGCGCTCGCTGCCTAGACGTTGAGAGCCTCTTCAACAAAGAATGGTTTGCCGGCATTGTATAGCTCAATAAGTCTGGGCATATTGGGCAGCAGAGCAGGGTCGTCGAGCTCGATAGCATCCGTCCAATAGTACTCTGCAAACTTATCGTCTCCGGC
>CALMSM010000273.1 GCA_937872425.1 uncultured Candidatus Saccharibacteria bacterium | reverse complement strand
CACGACAATATCAAATGCAGGACGATTGTTGACACCCTGCTCGAGCCACATTTTTGCGTAATCTCGCATGTCCGTTTTCTCACGGAGCTCAATCCTTGCATTGTCACGCAAGCTTGGGTGCAATTGATTCGTGCCGACATCAATTGCCACAACACGGGCTGCACCATGCTGTAGAGCATAGTCCGTAAATCCACCCGTCGAGGACCCGACGTCCAGCACAACAGTGTCCTGGAAGTTTGCGCTCAGTGTGCGAGCAACAGAAGCAAGCTTCAACCCTGCCCTACTCACATATTGCTCTGCTGCCGTGAGCTCAATAGTGTCACCCGGGCCAACCAAAGCGCCTGCCTTCTTAACCACAAAACCATTAACCTTTACATCACCGAGCCGTATATAGCTTTCTGCCTGACTTCTAGAAATAACAATTTTACGGCTAACCATATCGACATCAAGTCGTTTCTTGGCTGTGCTCATAATAACCCGATTATTTGACTCTTTCGCGGTAGGCGCCCGAGCTGGTATCAACGGATATAACGTCGCCGGTTTTGACGAAGGCTGGCACCTTAACAGTGATTCCCGTCTCAACGATTGCGTCTTTGAGCACACTGCTCGTGGTATCGCCTTTGACGACTTCGTGGGCCTCTGTGACGAGCAATGGCACGTTCTTGGGGAGTTCTACATTAATAACCCGGCCATCGAATAGCTGCGCCTGGACACGATCGCCTTCTTTCATATAACCCTTTTGGTCCACCATGTCATCGGCCGAAACCTCGAACTGTTCAAATGTCTCTTCGTTCATTAAAAAGAATGTCGTGCCATCGTTATACAGATACTGCACATTTTGATTAACCACATCAGCATATTCTATGGCTTCGTTGCCCTTAAACGTCTTGTCTAGCACTTTGCCATCCAGCAAGCTCTTGATTTTGACGTTCACGATACTTCCACCGCGACCCATCACCTTCTGCGCATACTCAACAACACGATACGGCACACCGTCCATCTGAAATACTTGCCCTTTTCGAAGATCAGTTACGCCTAATGCCATAACGTTGCCTAGTTACTTGCAACGAATGGTAATAGTGCGATGTGTCGTGCGCGCTTGATTGCAATGCTCAAACGACGCTGTTCGTGCTCTTTGAGTCCTGTTTTCTTACGAGTCTCAATCTGACCGTATTGGTTTACGTAGCGCTGCAAGGTCTTGAAGTCCTTGTAGTCAAAAAACGCGACGTCTGTGCGGTGTTTAAAAATCTTTGCCATGTATATTTCCTCTCTGAAATTCTAAATTAAAATGGGATATCGTCTAGGTTAATTGGTTCGTCACCGATGTCTTCGATTACGATGTCATCTTTTTTCTTGCTTGGAGCTGGTGCCGGAGCGGATGAGCTGCCACCAGAGGCGCTTGATCCACCTTCGCCACCATCACGACCGTCTAGGAATGTTACATCACCAGCCACAACGTCAAGCTTGCTACGCTTCTGGCCATCTTGTTCCCAGCTTCGGTATTGCAGACGACCCTGTACGAGCACACGGCTACCTTTGTGCAGATACTGCGCAACGCGCTCACCTAGCTGTGCCCAGGCTACAACGTCAACAAAGTCGGTTGCTTCTTGCCACTGGCCATCAGCACCCTTAAATGACCGGTTTAGAGCCAAACCAAAGCTACAGACAGACTGCCCATTGGGTGTCTGACGAACTTCTGGGTCCCGAGTTAAGTTCCCCATCATGATTACTTGGTTTACGCTTCGTGCCATGTCATTGCTCCCTGCTCTAGTTTACCGTTCTATACTACTCTTCGTCTTCGTCTTTGTCGTCATCATCAGCACGGTCACCGCGCTCTGCAGCCTTCTTAGCTTTGTCAGCCTTGACTGCTTCAGCCTTAGCAATTGCCTTGAGGTCTGGTTTGGTGATGAGGTAACGAATCACTTCGTCAGTGATGTTGAGTGTGCTCTCGATCTTCTGGACTGATTCGTTTGGCAAGTCTACGGTGTAAATAACATATACAGCGTGTTCTTGCTTTTTGATAACGTAGGCCAGTTTTCGCTTGCCCCAGTTGTCTGTTGCGACTACTTTGCCACCGTTATCGGTGAAAAGTTTAGTAATTTTTTCTTCTGCCTTTGAAAGATCAACTTCCAAATCAGGGTGATACAGTACCGCTATTTCGTACTGTGACATAGGGATTCCTCCTCTGGTTAACGCCTGCCCTCACTAAATTGGATGCAAGCCGAGTTAATAACAAACCCATCATACCAAATCCACCCCTGTTAGTCAACAACACAACATTTTTTTTGGCAATTGAGCAACTCGTTACAGTATCCTAGACATATGGGCATAGAAACAGCGGAAAGACTTGGGATTGCAACTCGGGGCGTGAGCTTTGCCCACATTGACGAAAAGGCATCTGAGAAAGACGCACCATTTGTGGTTATAACAGCTGACTGTTCAAACCCATGTGAAATCGACGATGCAATAGTCGTCGAACCACTGCCAGGAAATCGGGAACTCTATCGTGTGCGTGTCCTTGCGGTTGATACATCACGACTCTACACTAATGAAGAGCTCACAAAAAAAGTAATTAAACGAACAGAGTCACGTTATTACGGTCAAGGAACAGATAGTGAGTCATACGAGCCCCAGATTGACCCATACGAAGTCAATAAGATACATTTCCTAGCAGGTAAAGTTCGTAGCGCTCTGGTTACCTCCTTTATCGTTGGCGAAGATGTCCCCCCGACAGACACTACCGTCGAATTCGGCCGCGCGCAGATTTCTCAGAATCTCAGTTACGCAACTTTTGGCAAAAAGTGCCGCTACAGCCCTACGTTTGAACCTTACGGAAGAGCAGCCGCACTTATCATCCATCATCTCGCTCCTCGAGAAGTTGCCGACCGTTACGAAGAAATATACGAACAATTAATCCATGTACCGTCGACGGAAAAATTTAAACGTGGCGCAATGATAAATGCTGCTTTTATGGTCGCCGGGAATGCCATGGCGGGCAAACTTATAGCAAACGAACCGGGTAGTCTTGGCATCTATCGTATACACAATCCTAGCGACACTCGTTATAAGGAGATTTTTGACCCTCGCAATGCCTGGTATAGCACCACGCCTGGTCCGCATGTAGCGCTGGGGATAGAGTCAGGATACATGCGTATTACATCTCCTCTCCGACGTGCAGAAGATTTTATCATGCACGGATTACTTCGCGCTCGTCATGAAGGTCGTGCTCTTAACGGGCGCGATCATAAACTAGTTAAACAGACCGTCCAACGATTAAACCAACGAGTTGTGAAATCAGTGTTTGATAACACCTACCGCGACCAAGACCTCTGGATTGCTAAATCATAGGAGGTTTAGGCTTCGTCATCGAAGTTTTCGTCGTACATGTCGGCTTCTTCTGATCCAACCACTGCTCCGCCGCCAAAGACTTCATCAACCGATGACACCATAACCTCACGTGGTCGGTTACCGTCCGCATGGCTAATAATCCCCTGCTCTTCCATCGTTTCAATCAGTCGTGCGGCACGACCATAACCAATACGTAGCTTGCGCTGTAGAAGTGAGGTACTCGCCTTACGGCTCTCTATCACGGCTTGCACTGCGTCACGATACATATCATCGTCAGCATCTTGGCCGCCATGATCTACGACCACACCACCCTTGCCGTTCAACTGAACTGGCTGGCTGACAACTTCATCATCATACTGTGGTGGCCGCTGCATGCGAATGAAGTCCATGACTTTGAGCGTCTCGTCATCCGTAATAAACGCCGCCTGCACACGTTTTGGTTTTGGCATATCGGATGTACTCAACAGCATGTCACCTCTGCCCAATAGCTTCTCTGCACCTACCTGGTCAATAATTGTACGGCTATCGACTTGTGACGTCGTCGTAAACGCAATACGCGCTGGTACGTTCGCCTTGATAAGCCCGGTGATGACATCGACAGATGGACGCTGCGTGGCAAGCACTAAATGGATACCAACAGCGCGAGCTTTCTGCGCGATACGGACAATCAGCGCTTCAACATCACGAGCAGCCATCATCATAAGATCTGCCAACTCGTCAATCACCACCACGATATATGGCATACCTTCTTCTTTTTTGAAGTTGTTATACTCCACAATATTGCGACGATTTACATCTGCAAGCGCTTTATAGCGGCGTTCCATCTCAGCAACCGTCCATTTGAGTGCGCTAATACACTTTTCTGGCTCTGTTATCACAGGGGTAAGTAAGTGCGGGATGTCATCATACGGCTTGAGCTCAACTTGCTTTGGATCAACCAAGATAAGTTTGAGGTCTGATGGTGAGTTACGGTAGAGCAAGCTGGTCAAAATATCGTTAATCATGACCGACTTACCTGAGCCCGTCTGACCAGCCACCAACAAGTGTGGCATCTTGGCCAAATCACCTACTATGGGCTGACCAGCAATGTCCTTACCGATTACAAACGATAGCGGACCTTTTGTATCCGACCACTCGCCAGTTTGCAGGATAGAGCTCATACGCACCGTTGCCGCCTTGATGTTTGGCACCTCTATACCTACGGCGCGCTTGCCAGGTATGGGGGCTTCCATACGGATGCTATGCGCGGCCAAGTCAAGCGCCAAGTTGTTCTCGAGCGCGGTTATCTTGGTTAATTTTACACCGGTGGGCGGCTTAAGTGTATACT
>CALMSM010000272.1 GCA_937872425.1 uncultured Candidatus Saccharibacteria bacterium | reverse complement strand
GCACGCTCGAAAGCGCGCTGCGTGCCGTGGGCTTCGACTTCGCCTATGTCATCGGGCTACAGAGCCGGGTGCATCCTGAGAGCATCGAAGCACTTGAGGAATACGCCGACGCCATCAACAACGCCGCAGACCTCGGCCACCTGCGCCGCGAGATGGCGGTCGCCATCACTGCCAGTCAGGAAACGGGCGCAAGCGTGGAGCAACTCATACCGGCCATCATGCGGCGCATGTCGGGCATCCAGCGCAGTGCAGGCGACACGCTGCGACCGATTAGCGCCATCATGGGCGACGTGCTTGGCGACATTGCGGCATGGCGGCAGGGTTCGGTAACGGATGGCACGCCGACTGGATTCTACGAACTCGACCGCATTGTGCGCCTCAACCCAGGCGAGTTGATTTTATGCGCTGCCCGTCCGTCGATGGGCAAGTCGGCGTTGGCAATGGCGATTGCCGAGAATGTTGCCCGCACCGCCGATGACGGGTGCGTGTTGGTATTCTCTGCAGAGATGACGGCGAAGTCTCTGGCACATCGCATGGTGTCGGCAACCGCAGCCGTGAACGGGCATCGCCTGCGCACCAACACAGCAGACGCAGACGAGTTCGACGCCGCCATTGACGCAGCGCACGACATTAGCACGTTGCCCATCCTTATAGACGAATCGTCTAGCATCACGACTGAGCAGATGTATTATCGGGCAGCAATGGTACACGCGCGCACGCCGGTGCGCCTCGTCGTGTTCGACTTCGTTGAACTCGGAGCCGACGCACCTGGCAAGCGCAGCGACGGCGAAGAACAGCGCATTAGCCAGATTGCCAGAGGGTTGAAGGCGCTAGCCAAGAACCTGAACGTCCCTGTTCTGGCGCTCTCGCAGTTGAACCGTGATTGCGAGAAGCGGCAAGACAAGCTACCGATGCTGGCAGACCTGCGGTATAGCGGGATGCTCGAACAGATTGCCGATGTGGTCATGTTCATTATGCGCCCGGAATACTACATCAGCCGGCAGATGAAGTGCTACCTTGACGAGTCGGTTGGTAAGCTGGCATGGGTTGACGGCAAGCATCCACACTCGACGGGAGTGGCCTACGTCATGGTAGCAAAGCATCGCAACGGGCCGACTGGACGTGTCAATCTGGCATACGTGAGCAAGTACACGAAATTTGCCAACCTTGCCGGGTAACTAGCGGCTTGGGTGTTGACATACAGTCAATGGCGTGATAGAATGTTTACTGTGTATAAGTAAATGCGAACGATAGGAGATGATGCATGGAGTATCAGGAGTTTATCGACCAAAAGCGGATACTGGTCAAGTCGGCGGGAGTGACCATCGACCAGACTGAAGTGCATCCACTGCTCAAGGACTTTCAGCGGGACATTGTGCAGTGGGCGTGTCGCAGGGGCCGGGCGGCGGTGTTTGCTGATACCGGACTCGGCAAAACTTTTATCAGTTTGGAGTGGGCGAGACTGACCGGCAAGCGCACGCTGTTTGTCGCCCCGTTGTCGGTGGCTCGGCAGACGGCACGCATGGCACCGATGCTGGGCTTGGAAGTGCGCTATGTGCGCAGCCAAGAGCAGGTGACGGAAGATCATCTGCTGTGGATTACGAATTACGAGATGATCGAACGGTTTGACGCATCGGCATTTGGCGCTGTCGTGTTGGATGAGTCGAGCATTCTCAAAGCCATTGACGGCAAGACCCGCCGCCGCTTGACTGAGATGTTCCAGGGTACTCCGCATCGTTTGTGCTGCACGGCGACACCGGCACCGAATGACCTGGTAGAGATCGGCAACCATGCGGAGTTTCTCGGCATCAACACCGCCGCAGAAATGCAGGCTATGTTTTTTGTCAATGCCAACATTGAGCATTACGTGGAATTTGCCGGCGTGCGGATGCGGCGCAAGGGCAGCAACGCTGGCGGCCAGGAGTGGAGACTACGCCATCATGCCGAGGAGCCGTTCTACAAATGGATGGCGTCATGGGCGATGTCGATTCGCCGCCCGTCTGACCTGGGATACTCCGATGACGGCTATATTTTGCCGCCGCTGAACATCATGCCGGAATGGTTGGATTACACCTACATCCCAGATGACCGGTTGGCGTTCACCGGATTTACCGGCATCAAAGATTTTCTGGCACTGCTCCGAAAGACCATTGAACTGCGCTGCGAAGCTGCTGCTGCCCGTGTCAATGCGGACAGCGACCAGTGGATTGTCTGGACGTATCTGGAGGATGAAAGCGCACTGGCGCACAGCCTGATACCTGATAGCGTTGAGGTCAAAGGCAGCGATTCTCCAGAGCGCAAAGCGGAGATGATTGAGGCATTCCAGGACGGCAAATATCGGGTACTCGTTACGAAGCCAGACATTGCCGGGTTCGGGATGAATTTCCAGAACGCATCAAAACAATACTGGGTAACGGTGCGCTATTCGTGGGAGGAATGGTATCAGGCAATTCGCCGTAGCTACCGATTCCTGCAAAATCGCCCGGTTGAAATTTACGCCAGCTTGACGCCGCAGATGCAGGAAGTTTGGGACACCATCCAGGCAAAAGAGAAAGTGGCAGCGCACATGAGCGAACAACTTATTTCACACGTGCGCCGATTCGAGATGGAGGAACTGAATGACGGCGCAAGTGAAAGCAAAACGTACACGGCACGCATAACGATGCGTGTGCCGCAATGGTTGAAGTCCGCAGCATAGGAGATGATGATGAACGTTTTGAATCAGGCGACAGGCGAGAAGTTCGCAGCATATCACGGCGACAGTGCTGATGTGCTGAAGGGTATCCCGGAGTCATCCATCGATCTTTCGGTCTACTCTCCGCCATTCGCTGATCTGTTTGTGTACAGCAACAGCGAGCGTGACCTCGGCAATAGCCGCAACTGGCCGGAGTTCTTCAGACATTACGCCTACATCGTGCGGGAGTTGCTGCGAGTGACGAAGCCGGGCCGCATGACCTGCGTCCACACTGCCGACATTCCGGCGATGAAGGGCAAGGACGGTTACATGGGTTTGCGC
>CALMSM010000271.1 GCA_937872425.1 uncultured Candidatus Saccharibacteria bacterium | reverse complement strand
TTGCAGAAGGCCGAGGTCAAGATGTGGGCGCATACGGGCGTAGAGTGCAACCATTGGGGCGAGGCTCCAATCAACCGGGCGCAGTACGAGCAGGTAAGAGGCTGGATGCTGGCCCACGAGGTAACAGACGTGGTGGGCGGTTTGCCTGCCACGGAGGAAGCAACACCATGAGCAGCAAATCAGGAATGTACACCGGCGCGCTTATGCAGAATGCAGCAGCCGCTACAGCGAACGGAACGACGCTGACCGTGGACGGTTTCAGCGTGGCGACCCTGCAAGTGAGCGGCACGTTTTCGGCTACCGTGACCTGGGAGGCGAACATCGACCAGACGAACTGGATTGCTGTGCAGGCGACTGACCTGGCTACGGGCACGGCGGCCACCACCACGACTGGAACGGGCCTGTTCCGCATTCAGGCGTTTGGCTTGTCGCAAATCCGGGCGCGTGTCTCGACCTACGCAAGCGGCAACGTGACCGTTACGGGACGGGCTGTTGTATGAGTCAAGGCAAGAAGTTCCTGCTTCTTGACGAAGGTACGTTCGTCCCCACCGACCTGCTCAACCTGGGCGTCTGGTGGGATGCGGCCGCGTCCTACATGACGAAGGATGGCAGCGACCGGGTAAGCTCCTGGGCGAATAGGGTAGCGGGGGGAGTGGCAGCAACCGGAGCAGGTTCGCCCCTTCCTCTGTGGCAAGCCAATCAGGTGAAGGGGCAACCAAGCGTCTACTTCGCTGGCGCACAGTATTTCACGACTGACGCATCAGTAGCAGAAATGATTGACGGACAGGACGCCCCCTTCACCATCTTTACCGTTGTCAAACGGGATGTGCCAGTAAGTGTGAATGGGCACGTCTTCGCTGCCACCAATGCCGGAGCAGACGGTATCCCGCTTGTCTCTTTGACCAACGTCAGCAGTAACCAGCCGTGGGGCGTCTACAAGCGGGGCGACGACAACAGCCTGAAAAGCCTTGCCAGCCAAAACTCGCAGGCTGATGGTGAGTGGTGCATGTTGGTGTGGCGGCATACGGGAACCACCAGCGAACTACGGCGCAACGGAACCAGCATCTTGACTGCGGCAGCGCAGGATGCGGCAACGGCGACCCTGGCCCGCTTCACTATCGGTACAGCCCTGGCCGGAGCAAGCGCAGCCAATAGTTTCTGGACGGGGCACATAGCCGAGCTTGGCATGTTCACGCGCAGCCTGAGCGACGGGGAACTCGACCAGTTGGAGGCGTACTTAGCCTCCAAGTTCTTCTACTTCCATGCTGAGCACGCCGCCGACTTCCTGGCGACCGATACCTACGATGGCGGGGACATGGCCCTCCACCCGTCTGTGGTCTACAAGGCTGATGGGTGGAACGGGTTCAAGTATTGGATGGCGATGACGCCCTACCCCGACTTGAACGACGAGTACGAAGACCCAAGCATCCTGTGTTCCAACGATGGCACCACGTGGTCTATTCCGGCTGGCCTGACCAACCCGATTGACAATGGCGGCTCCAGTCCCAACCACAACGCTGACCCTGAACTTTATTGGGACGCTACCTACACCACACTTTATTGCTTTTGGACGCACTGGACGAACGCCACCAGCACCTACAGAATCTACCGCATGTCTTCGACGGATGGCTCGACGTGGGGTAGTAAGACCGAAGTCAAAAGCGGGACGGGCTATCTGTACGTCTCACCTGCCATTGTCTTCGACGGTTTGGCTTACCGGCTCTATTGCTTTGACATTACCACTTCGCCCAACACCCTGACCTTTTACACATGCACCACCTTGACCGGAACGTGGAGTCCCGTCAACACGTGCATTATCAGCGGCATTCCAACCGGGCGTGACCCCTGGCATTTGTCGGTGTACAAGGTGGGGGCGACTTTCGTGGGCCTGCTCACGACCTGCACCATTGACGTGTCGGGCACCGAACCACGCGTAGGCGTGATGACTTCCAGCGATGGCATTACCTGGACATTCCGGGGCGAAACGATGTTCAAGATTGGGGTGGGATGGGACGATGGCAACATCTACCGTTCGACTGCCGTACCCTTGAACGCCAACACCCTGGACGTGTGGTACTCCGGCTGGAACAACGAAGGCACGCCCAACCGAGTGCCACACATTGCCCGCACAATGGGCACCCTCTACCTTACCGGCGCAACTGAGACGGTCACGAGCACGACGCCCGATCTGGTAACGGGGCTGTGGCAATGGCTTAAGGCTGACGCAGGCATTACGAAGGACGGTTCCAATCTGGTAAGCGCCTGGGCTGACCAGTCGGGCGGCGGGCGCAATGTGACGCAGGGAACGGCAGGCAACAAACCGCTGTGGGTGGATGCCGCTTACGGTTCCCTGCCCGTTATCCGCTTTGCTGGCGATGACTTCCTGGATGGTGGAGCGATAGGCCCGGCTTCTGGCACAAATGCACGGTGCATCATCGCAGTGGTGCGCAATGTAGCACCAAGCGTCAACTACAATCATGTCGTCCACTATGGAGCGGCAGCAGCGGGGCAAGCCTACGGACTGACTACGCACGCTTACACCCCACACACAAGCGGCGCTCCTGGCCCTGGCAATCACTATTGGGGCAGCGGCATGGCTGACGCCGACGCCTGCCCCACCCATGCCATTCTGACCGTCTACTTCGATGGCACCACCGACCGCCTACGCGTCAACGGGATAGAGAAAGTGACCAGCACACCGACCCTGAACAGCGTCACCAACGGTGCGTACAAGGTGGGGTGCAGGCTGAACGGCGATGAACTGTTTACGGGCGACCTGTGCGAACTGCTTGTATACTCCGCCGTCCCTTCCTCCGCTGACATGCAGGCGCTTGAAGCATATCTCCGGGCAAGGTGGATAGGCTGATGGCTGGCAACTTCGCAGCGGCTCCCGTCCTGTTCAACCAGACGTTGACGGCAGCGAACACCGAGTACACCATCACCCTGCCCGCAGGCTGTACCCACTTCGAGATGCAAGCCCGCACGAATGCCAACGTGCGCTTTGCCTTTGAGAC
>CALMSM010000270.1 GCA_937872425.1 uncultured Candidatus Saccharibacteria bacterium | reverse complement strand
CGCAATCTTGTGTAATGCCCGGGCGATGGGAGAGTTTGGCGCGGTATCGGTGGTATCAGGGCATATTCGCGGCAGCACCAATACCATGCCACTGCATGTGGAAATTCTCTACAACGAATACAACTTTGCAGCCGCCTTTGCAGTGGCTTCATTGTTGGCACTGCTGGCATTGTTGTTTTTTCTTACCGGCTTCGGCTGGATCGGAGGGGAGTAGTGAAGGAATACATCACGGGCGCATGGAATGGCCTGTCGCAGAAGGGCAGAACAATTGTGCTGGTTACGCTGATTGCATCGGTCGGGATCGTGGTTGTGTTGACGATGGCCTGGAAATACGACTGGACCCCCGTCGCCAACCTGTTCGCTATCCTGGGTGACTAAGTGACAGCACCGGCTATTGTTGGTAGCACATATACCGAAGCAGGGAACGGCAGCAACAGTACCACGCTGGTGCTCAATGTCCCCACCAACAGTAACGGGAACCTGCTGGTTGTCGTCTATGTCACGGATGGCGACAGCTCTACCGCAAGTATCTCGGGCAGCGGCTGGACCACGCTGGAAGGGCCGCAAGATATACCGTCCTCACTCGGCGCCACGTCGGGCAGCTTCTACGTCTGGTACAAGACAGCATCCTCAGACAGCGGCAGCTGGACCATCACGCAGTCTGTCAGTGAGCGTGCCCTTGCCGTTGCCTTTGCCGTGTCAGGGCACAACGGCATCGACGTTGAAGCTACCTACCTGTCCGGCAGCGACACGTCAGCAGAGAGCAACAGTCTCACCACATCGGTAGCGGATTGTCTGCGGATCTCCATTGTCGGCAGCGTAGGCGTCAAGACCGTTACCACCCTCACCGGCCACACGTTGCTGGTGACGCAGACCTACACCTCGGCGGGCACGCTCTCGGTCCAGTACAAGACCATTGCCAGTGCCGGCGCCGATGCGGGGCAAACGGCCACGGTCGGCAGCAGCTACTGGTGTACCTACGCTTTCGCCATCAAGCCGGCGAGTGGCACGGCCTACAACCAATCAGCAGCGGGCAGCATGACGCCATCGGGTGCCGTAGTCCGCATCACCACGAAGAAGGTAGCAGGCACCCTCACCCCTGCGGGCACCATTGTCAGAAGCACAATCAAGAAAGTGGCGGGGGTACTCACGCCGGCCGGTGCGCTGGTAAAGACCACAGCCAAGAAGGTAGCGGGCGCGCTTACCCCCGTAGGCGTACTGGCTACGCAGAAGCTGACCATCTACCTCCAGGCGATAGCGGGCACGCTTACCCCCACGGGCGCATTGGCCCGCCGCACGAACAAGGCCCTGGCAGGTACGCTGGATCTGGCGGGTGGCATCTCCAAGCGCATCACTAAGGTACTGGCCGGTGTCCTGGGCCTGGCCGGTGCGCTGGCGCGGCAGGTGTTCGACTTCGACCAGGCTGACGTAACGCTGTCCGATGCTGCCGTAACCGTGTGCAGCCTGGCCGACGCAGCGGTAACGGCCTGTAGCTTGGTCGACATAGATGTAACCATCTTCGCCACCTTTGCCGACGCAGCAGTAACCACGCTCACGCTGACAGACAGCGCAGTAACAACCTTAACCATAACGGACGCAACCACATGAGTAAGAACGTGTACGACGTAGGGGATCTAGTGAGGTGTACGGCCACGTTCGCCACCAATGGCACGAATGTGGACCCGTCCGCCGTGACATTCAAGAAGAAAACACCCAGCGGAACTACCACCACGCTGACCTATGGCACTGACGCAGCGTTGGTCAAGTCGGCCGCAGGTATCTATTACGTGGACGTGTCAGCGACGGAGGCGGGGGATTGGTCTTATCGTTTCGCCGCTACGGGCACAGGTCAGTCTGCTGAGGAACACCAGTTCAGGGTACAGCCAAGTCTATTCTAGGGGGAATCATGTTAGGGGAAATGGGATTCAGTGGGGGAGTGAAGGTCAAGCACATCAAGGGGCAGCGGGCGCCTTTGTCCTGGCGCCTGCGTAACACGCTGCGCTGGGGGTACATCCACGGCTGGCTGGGCTACCAGATGGGCCACCTATACACGAAGGTGTTCGGTGCGCCTGTCCTGCTGGGTAAGTTGTCAGCGGTACTCATTCGGGCCGATGGCAGCACCGTCAACTATGGCGTGCTGGGCTATCGGGTTGTGACCACGGCCTTTGTCAATTTCGTGGTTGACCAGTTGCAGGTGGAAACCACGGAGATCGGAGACTTCAAGTATCACGATTCCGGCGTAGGCACGACAGCGGAAGCCTCGGGCGATACCGCAATGGAAACGACGGATGGCGAATCTCGGGTGACTGGCACGCAGACGGAAGGCGCAAGCGCCAACATCTACAAGTCGGTAGGCACGATCACCTACACGACAACGAAGGCAATCACGGAACACGGTCTGTTTAGCAGCGCCGCCAGCACCACGCTTATGGACCGGACTAAGTTCACAGCTGTAAACGTGGTCAACACGGATTCGATCCAGTTTTCGTACGAGCTAACTTTGACCAGTGGTTCTTAAGTGCACTAGACGCCGCATGTGTACGAGTTGACGTTGATTGTCGGCTCCTGGGTAGTTCTGAAAGGAACAAATGGAATACACAGTCAAGCGGACTGACGATAGCGTGCTGACCATTCAGCACGCTATTCGTGCAGGCTGGCAGCACACGGATCTGCTGCTGGCTGACGTGCATTTCGATTCCCCCTACTGTAACCGGAAACTACTCAAGCGCTTACTGGACGAGGCGAAGGCCCAAGGCAGCGGCATCTTCATTTGTGGGGACTGGGCCGACATTATGCAGGGCCGTGATGACCGCAGGAGCGACAAGGGAGAGCTTCGCAAGGAGTACAAGGTAGGTCATTACCTAGATGCGATTGTAGACGATTCTGTGACCTTCCTAGAGCCATACCGTGACAACATCCTGGGCATCGGGGACGGGAACCATGAGACTTCTATCCTCCGCCACCATGAAACAAACATCCTGGGCCGGGTGTGCCATGCGCTGAATGTTCCCTATATGGGATACGCCGGCTTCCTCAAGTATATGTTTGCCTACGAACAGAACGGCAAGAAGTCCGGTATGTCCAGCATCCCCCTATGGTTTCACCACGGCGCCGGGGGTGGGGGCGAGGTGACGAAAGGCGTCATGCGCGCACAGCGCGAGATGGGGCCGGTGCCCGACGCACGGATCTACATCGGCGGGCATATCCATAGGTCATGGCGGGTCGATGACAGGCGCCTCAAGCTCACGCAGACGGGCA
>CALMSM010000269.1 GCA_937872425.1 uncultured Candidatus Saccharibacteria bacterium | reverse complement strand
ACTGCCCTGAGTAGTAAACACAACCTTGGCAGCAGATGAGGATGCGAAATCATGAATTGGTTTTGCGGCCGGGGCCGTAACAGCAGCCTGCTTTTCTTTTTTGGTGGCAGAATTGTTTGATTTACCGCCAAGCAAGAGGATAGCAAGCACCATTACGGTGAATATCGCCAAAATCGCAATCACATATCTCTTCATACTATTTTATTATACCACAAACACATTTTAAAAACAAGACTATCGAACCGCGAAAGCTGCTTCTATGGCGGGCAGCGTGAAGTCGTTTGCTAGCTGACGAGCCTCCTCTATGGTGCACCAGCGCCAGCCCATGTGTTCTTCACCTATCTTGGGGTCACCCTCAAAGTTTGCGTTGACCTTGTAGAAAATGAGCACAAGGCTGTTTGTGCCATCAATATCCCACGGCAAACGCGCGGCATGGAGCACTCCACCGATGGAAATATCTGTGATATTTGCAAGTTCTTCATTCAGCTCACGATTGAGCGCTTGCTGGGCCGTCTCGTCATCGTCAATCCGACCCCCAGGCATTTCCCAGATATCTCGCCTGCCCTTGCCACCATCAGCGCGAAGCAACAGTACTTTGTCGTCATGAATAATCACACCTTTGATACCTACATAAAACGTCTTCATCGCCATGGTGCTGCTCCTTACTAATTATTATGGTACACGGGTTGGGTCCCAGCATGTTCGCATGTTTTTATCGAGCGAAGAGAGTGTTGTCATGTCGGCAGCCGACAGTTTGAAATCAAAAATGTCGATGTTTTGTACAATGCGTTCTGGTGTTACGCTCTTGGGCAATGGGATAGCACCAACCTGGAGACACCAGCGAAGCATGATCTGCGCGGGTGTTTTGCTGTATTTCTTGGCAAGCTTGGCCAAGGTCTCGTCATCAAGCCCTTTGCCGTGTGCAAGTGGCGAATAAGCTTCGACGACGATTCCCTCTTGCTTGCAGTATTCCAGGAGTTCCGGCTGCTGGAGATAAATATGGAGCTCAACTTGATTCACGGCCGGCATAACGGTGGCGTATTTCTTGAGTTGCTTCAGATGCCGAACTGTATAGTTGCTCACCCCGATGGATCGGGCTTGACCATCTGCCAAGATTGATTCCAATACTTGCCATGCCCCTTTGCGTAAGACAGTGACCGGAAAATGGAGCAGTAATAAATCAACATACTCTGTCTGAAGATTGATGAGTGACTGTTCAAAGCTTTTGCGCACCGTGGGCTTGCGAAAATTCTGCACACTAATTTTGGTTGTAATAAATAGTTCATCCCGGGCTAGATCTGCCTTCTGAAGTGCAGTACCCAACATAGCTTCGTTCCCATATATCTGCGCTGTGTCGAAGTGCCGATAACCTGCGTCCAGCGCTACGATGACTGATTGATCCAGGTCAGTTTGGTCTTTGACCTGCCAAAGCCCAAAACCTACTTGCGGAATGGTGTGTGTGCCGAGTTTGCTGCTAGGTATCATAATTCACCCCACGTCTTGCCGCTACTTACATCAACACGAAGATTAACACCCAACTCAGGGTAAACACTCTCCATAGTTTGTTTCATGATATCACTCACCTTTTCTACATCATCATCGTTACACTCCACCATAATGCTGTCATGGACCTGTAGCAACATTTGCGGCGCATGGGTGTGATTGTCATACCGCACTTCCCCAAAGGCCTTGGTTAGTTCGCGCTGGACACGGATCATTGCCAGCTTGGTCAAGTCAGCGGCCGTGCCTTGGATTGGCATATTGATGGCAGCACGAAAGGCCGCTTCGCGCAGGATGAAGTTACTCGATTTGGTATCCGGTGTCGGCCGCCGACGTCCAAGCAGGGTTTCCACGTACCCACGGTTGAGTGCCTGCTCGCGGAACTTCTCAATCATGCCCTTCAGCTTGGGGCGAACTTCGAAGTATTTGTCGATAAATTTCTTTGCGTCCGCATAACTAATGCCAGTGCCGGCACTCAGACCATGCACGCCCTGCCCATACAATATACCGAAGTTCACTGCCTTTGCGGCATAGCGCATTTCTTTGGTAACATCTTTAGCGTCGACACCTTGTATGAGCGCCGCCGTTTCAGTGTGAATGTCTCGATCTTCATTAAATGCAGTGATCATCAGCTGGTCATCACTCATGGCAGCAGCAATCCGCAACTCAAATTGTGAATAGTCTGCCGACACAAATACACGGTTCTTGCCGGCTACAAAGCCTTTACGAATTTCGCGACCAAGTTCAGTACGCACAGGGATATTCTGGAGGTTCGGGTCAATCGACGATAATCTACCCGTCTGTGCAATCGTAAGGTTGAAGGTTGTGTGAATACGATTGGATGAATCAAGCATCGTTGGCAGTGTGTCTACGTAGGTATTTTTGAGCTTGGAGTACTCACGGAATTGGTTAATGCAGGGCACGATTTGATGCAAATCTGTAAGTTTTTCTAACACGTCAGCTGCCGTAGAATAGCTGCCCGTCTTGCCTTTTTTGACACCCACCGTTGGCAAAGCTAAATCCTCAAACAAGACCTGGCTAAGCTGCGCTGGACTAGCTATGTTAAATTCTTTGTCAGCAAATCCATAAATTGTTTGTTCAATATCACTAATCTGATCAGCAAGTCTCGTGGACAGTTGTTCAAAGAATGGAGGGTCCAGCAAGACACCTGTTTTTTCCATATGGGCAAGCACGGGGATGATAGGCCACTCAATATCTTCAACGAGCTGGATGACCTTGTTCAGTTCACTAATCTGCTCTCCTTGAGTGTCTGCAAGCAACCGAATCGCTGCCGCAATCTCACCTGCACGCTCAACGTATTGCGCGTCATCGAGGTCATCAAGCTGAAGCTCTATACCTAGGTCGCTGCCAAGTAACTCACTCAGTGTTTGCTCCCTGCGCAAGCTGTTGATAACAAATGCACCCGTGAGGGTGTCATGAAATACCGTTGGTAAATTTACATCGGCATTTAAGAGTATTTTAAAGGTCGACTTCAAATCATGGCCAATTGCCGTCTCAATATTCAAGTCACGAATCTGCTGGTAAGCTTTAGGGGTAAGCTTGATTAAATCCAAAACATACGTTGTTTTTTTATCAGCGATTATTAGGTACTTTGGATCCTCGCCATGTTTCGATGCAGACCGACCGTGCAGCACAACCTCCTTAGCAGAGATTAGGTTTTTGAGCTCAGAAACGTTGTTATCATTGTCTATGACTTTTACTTCACCCACAACCAATCCACTGTGCACGGCTTTGTGCAGTTCGGTTTTTTGGTCGTCACTACCCTTCATGTGTTCTGGCAAGCCACGCAAAAGTGAGCGGAACTCTAGCCGCTGCAAAATCTCACGCAGCTCGTCTACGTCGAGCTTCTTAACATCCATTTCTACGAGGTCTAGACCGATTGGTGCATCGTCGTAGAGCCGAGCAATTTCTTTGCTCATGTATGCAGAGTCTTTGCCAGCTTCCAGTTTTTTGCGTAATGAATCCTTGATTTGCCATAGGTTTTCATAAACACCATCAAGCGTTTGATACGACTTGATGAGGTCCAACGCACCCTTTTCTCCTATACCAGGTACACCCGGAATATTGTCGGATGAGTCGCCTTTGAGTGATTTAAGGTCGAGGAACTGGTTTACTTTAATCCCATACTTTTCTTCAAACGCCGCTACATCAAATCGCTCAATATTACTAAAACCTTTTTTTAGTGCGTAAACGTGCGTGTGCTCACTGACACCCTGGAGCGCGTCCAAGTCTGATGTAATAAGCATCGTTTCCAAACCAGCCTTCTCGGCTTTTTTGGCCATACCATACATAATGTCGTCCGCCTCATAATCATCCAGCTCGTACAGTGGCCAGTTAAACGCCCGAAGCAACTCATGTAGGATTGGAATCTGTAAGTAGAAGTCCGGTGGGGCTGGCTTGCGTCCAGCTTTGTACTGCGGGTAGACTTCGAGACGTTTTCGAATATTTGTCTTTGGCTTATCCCATGCCACACACACATAGTCTGGCTCGAGCTTTTTGAGCAGCTCTAACGCCATAGCCGCAAAGCCATAGACACCACCAGTTGGCGTACCATCCTTAGTTGTCAGGCTGCCCATGGCATAGTAGCCGCGGTAGAACACACTCTTTCCATCAATAATCGCTAGCTTTTTACGTGGCTCCCCAGAGTTCGTCATACATATAAGTATACGCTATCTAGCTCAACAGAGATGGCTAAAGTGTTTACAAGCGTGAGCGTTTCACCGATAATACAGAGCATGCAAACGGTGGAACAAAACAAAGACATGGCAGCATATCGGCTCGAAGTGGAGGCTGTTCTAAAGCAATACACCGCCAGCAAAGATGGCCTCACAACAAAGGAAGCCGAGTCTCGTGCAATCGAACATGGCCTCAACGGGCTTGCACAACTCAAGGGAGACCCGGCATGGCGTAAGTACCTGCGACAGTTCAAAGATTTAATGATTGTGTTGTTGTTATCCAGCTCAGTGTTATCACTCTACCTCGGTGATCAACGAACAGCTATAGTGCTGGGCTGCATCGTCCTGTTTAACACCGTAATCGGATTTGCTCAGGAGTTCAAGGCTGAGAAAATCATGCAAGCACTCGAGAAACTGGTTAAACCCGTGGCAGAAGTCTACCGCGACGGCGTACTGAGTGAGATTGATTCCAGTCTGCTAGTCCCCGGGGACATCGTGCGCGTCACTGAGGGCGATAGTGTGCCAGCCGACCTACGAATTATCGAAGAAATGGAGCTATCCACCAATGACTTCGCGCTGACTGGCGAAAGTAACCCAAGCCGCAAATTTACTCATGCCATCGAAGACGATGTGACGGTTGGCGGGCGGCAAAACCTCGTATTTATGGGGACAACCGTCGCCACAGGCGAAGGCATCGGCGTTGTCATTGGCACCGGTATGGAAACAGAGCTGGGCAGAATCGCCAGCCTCAGCCAATCAGCCCCACGCGAACAAAGCCCACTGCAGCGAGAACTCAATAATATTGCCAGCCGTGTAACCGTTGCAGTCGGTATATTGTGTCTGGTCCTGCTACCCATAGCGATCCATGCAAACCTGGGGATCAAGGGTGCATTTTTGTTCGCCATTGGGTTTGCGAGCTCATTAATACCCCAAGGTTTGCCTGAGGAAGTTAATACTGCCCTCGCGGCACTTGGAAAAAAATTATCAGTACCGCTCGTGGTAACACGCAGCGTGCATTAAGATCGGAAGGGCGTCGTGTAGGGAAA
>CALMSM010000268.1 GCA_937872425.1 uncultured Candidatus Saccharibacteria bacterium | reverse complement strand
AAGTGAAGCCCTCTGACCGCAAAGCGAACGCCGTGCTTGGCCTTGTCATTGTCAATCTGGTGCTTGCCTTCCTCATCCTAGCTCTTGTCGCTTACCCCCTCTATGCTCCGCTTCTCAAATGACGACGCATGGCTGGCAGTTTGGCGTTTCTGATGTTGCAAATCTCCCGACCTCCGAGACGAACACCGGGAAGGTGCTTGCCCCTGACGGTTCGGGTGGGCTGACTTGGGTTACGGCGAGTGCGGGCGTCACTGACCACGGCGCACTAACGGGGCTTGGGGACGATGACCATACGCAGTATCACAACGATAGCAGGGCGCTTACGTGGCATGGTGCATTTGCCAGCACGCACGTAACGGGTGGGGACTCGCACGCACATTCTGCCTATCTCGCCAAGACCGGGGCAGACACCGGGGCAAGCAGTCAGAAGCAACTGTTCACGAACGGGGTACAGTCAGACACGTGGTATGCGCAAGGGAGTAGCCTGACGATAAAGAGTAGTACGGGTACAACATGGTTCACCTTGTCTGCAAATGAACTCCAACTAAATGTCTATCCGGCCAATATCCTGATGACCGTAGAAGGCGCGCTAAAAACAGAGAGCGATGGGTGGTGGCACGGTATCTATGTCAAAAATAACTCAAATCAAGAGATCGCTCATTTTCGGCCCGATCTGCGTTCGGTCGGGATAGGGCCGGGTGCGCTTTCTAGCGCAGGAGCGGCGGCACTTGGCGTTACGACAGCAAGCCCGTACCGCGCCGCTTTCATTGCCTACGCCCATGCCAGTCAAGTGGTGGATGTGGTGAAGTTTGTAGACAAAACAGGAGCAGAAGCGTATCGCCTTACTTACGAGAACATCCACAATTTTTTAGGCAATGTGAATGTTGCAGGCCGTGTATCAAGCGCACCCGCTTTTGACAGATTGCAGGGTGCAAACCAACGGTACGGGGTCACCTTCACCAACTGCACATTTTCCAACGCAGATGGCCTTTTCGACGGTTCGCATTCCACCGTATATATGAAGATGAATGCAGCCACGGAAGGAAACGTAGAAATAGACTTCAATCCCTTTGTCGGTTATGGTGTGAATACAGCCACGGGGTTTACTTATTGGAGTGGGCAAATCTATTGTTCGTTTTTTGGGGCAAACATCGCTGATACCGTTTGGCTGGATTGCTACTATTATGGTGGAGGCGGGGCGGGGGTTGACGGATGGCAAACCAGCTTGGCAAGTGTGCAGAACAACGTATCGAATAACATTCAATTCACCGTTCCAATTAACAACTATCTAAAGAAAATCAAGATACGGTTTTCGCACGCCAGTCATGAAGTGTGGGTGCAGGGCATCAATTATTTCCCTGACACTCCCGAAGCGATCTACGAGATGGCGCAGCTTCCCCGCTTTGCGAGTGAGCGCGCAAAGTTGGCGAACAAGGGGATGGACTACTACGACACCGGGTGGACGGTGCGGCACAGCATGGACTATCAGGTTGCGAATGGCGCGACCGCCGTCGCCTACATGCATGACACCACGAACGCGCTGAGCACAAGCGGGGCGAAGCTGGCAACGTGGAAGAACAACGGTACACTTAAGATGTCCATCGACAAAGACGGGCAACTTATCCCTGTAGGCGGCATCCTGTTATCGGCAGCGAACGTAGCCACTGACACGACAACAGGCGCGCAATGGGGCACGAGTAGCAGCCAGAAGCAAGCATGGTGGGGCGCTACGCCAGTCGTGCGACCGAGCGCCTACACGCAGACCTACAGCACCGCCGACAAGACTTTGAGCGCCTACACCAGCGACCCGGAATCAAGCGCCTACACCGGCATCGACAACGCGCAGGGTGGGACGCCCTACGCAAAGTTGACCGACCTGAACGCCTTGCGGGTTGCCTACGACAACTTGCGTACATTTTCAGAAGACCTAGCCGCCTTCGTTAACTCATGGGTTGACGATGCACAGACAATAGGACTGGTAGGATAACATGCCCACCTTCGACCCGCTCGACACCGCCAATCAGGTAAAGACCACCGTGGGTGCACTACAGTACGAATTTACAGATTCCAATGGCACGCCCGAAGGAATCACAAGTATGCTCATGGTCACTGTGCTTGACCAGAGCGGCGCGCCTATGAAAATAGTACGCCTTCGCAACGTCAGCAATCATCTTACCGCAACTGAGAAAACCCGCCTGCTGGCCCTATTCACCCGCTTGCGGGCAGAAGCAGTCAAGGAATTGCTGACATGAACTATACCAAGAAGGTGCGTGCCCTGCTCGAAAGCCTGACCGACCAGCCGATAACGAACGCCGAGATACAGCGCGTGCAAGCTGGCTTCTCTGCCTACTACGGCCCGGTTGCGCCCGAAGCGCAGGCACAGAAGGTGCTCGACATGGTGTATAGTTTCGTGGCAGACACCGTAAACACCGCCGAAGTGCGGGCGGCGCAGGAGAAGGCCAAAGCCGCCATTACCCCGTTCACGCTGAGGACGCCATGACCACCCCATTCGTGACCGTCAACATCGACGCACCGCCCACCCTGCACAAACCGGCGACCGTGCGCGACCTACTGGCGGCGGCGAAGACCCTTGAGGACTACGCCTTGTCTCTTGGCGTCTCGCCTGCCCCTGCCCCACCACCGGCTGAGGACTGGACGCCGAAGGAATCAACCCCATGAGCTACTCTTTGTTAACCCTCCGGCAAGAACTCAGTCGCAGTACGGGCGGCTTGGTGCAAGGCACGGCTACGGCTGGCTCCACCACCACCCTGACCGACCTTGTGAATCTCAAACGCTTTGGGGATGACCACCTAATCGGCGGCGATCTGTATATCACCGACACCACCGACGACCTGGCTCCAGAAGGCGAAGTGCGGTACATCTCCGACTTTGTACAGAGTACCGGCATCGTCACAGTGGACACGGCTTTTACGGTTGCGCCGGGTGCTGGCGATACCTACGATGTGTACTTGAAGTACACGAAAGAGGACTTGGACACGGCCCTCATGCTGGCTATCAGCGATTGGCGCATGGTCACTACCCTGACCCTGAACAGCAATCTGGCTGAGTACACCCTGAGCGCCACGGCATTGCACAACGCCGACGA
>CALMSM010000267.1 GCA_937872425.1 uncultured Candidatus Saccharibacteria bacterium | reverse complement strand
CTGATAAGAATCTAGGACATATTAATATTGCTGGGTTTACGTTGCGCGCTGAGACAGCCTGTGTCACGGCATCTGCTAGACTGTTATCATGAAATCAATTGACGACCTTCGAAAAGATATTGATGTGACTGATGACGCAATTTTGGCGCTTCTCAGCAAGCGAGCCGAGTTCTCGCTGCAGGTTAAACAAACGGCTGGAGGAACAGCGCCTCTCCGTCGTGGGAGAGAAGCAACGATTATTAATCGCATGGTGGGGGCTAACCAAGGGCCGTTTAGCGATGATGCCATTCGGAATATATTTGAGTCAATCGTATACAATGGGCGGAATTTGCAAGGCGAGCTGCGTGTTAGTTATCTTGGCCCAGAGGGAACGTATTCTGAGACAGCGGCACGCACGATGTTTGGTCAGGCTGCGGTTTTGGTTCCTAAGCGATCGCTCATTGATGTGATTCGAGGCCCCGAGGGTGAAGAAACAGCAGTTGCTGTACTCCCTATTGAAAATTCGACCGAAGGCGGTGTCACAGCAACGCACAAGCTCTTGCTCCACACGGACCTACCAATAATAGCGGAGTATACATTACCTATTCGTCACGCACTTTTGAGCAAGGGCGAGGAACTCGCCGGAATTAAAACAATTTACGGTCACCCCCAGGCATTGGGCCAGTGCCGTGATTGGCTAGCGACGCACGTGCCTGATGCTGCACTTGTGGAATGTGCAAGCAATACTCAAGGGCTTGAGCTTGCAAAAGACGCTTCATCGGCGGCAATAGCTGGTGAGCATAACTCTGTAAAGTTCGACATGAACGTGCTGGAAACTTCCATAAACGACGAGCCTGACAACGCGACGCGTTTTGTTGCGTTGTCACATGATTCGGTACCGATGACCGGTGATGACAAGACGTCGATTTTTTGTACGGTGCACGAAAAGTCCGGTGCGTTGCATGATTTACTCGGCGTTCTCAGCGATCATAACATTAGTATGACACGACTAGAATCGCAGCCACATGACGGTGGTTATGGATTTTTTATCGATTTTGTTGGCCATAAGGATGACGAGGTCATCGCAACGGCACTTACTGAGCTTGCATCCAAGGGAACATCACTTCGGTTGCTTGGGTCATACCCCAGAGAGTCCTAGATGAAAACTATAGGCATCATAGGTTACGGTGATTTCGGTAAGCTTATGGCGGAGCAGTTGCAGAACAAGCTAATAGTAAGGGTATACTCCCGAACAAGCTCAAACGTTCCTGAGTCTGTCCGCGCAACATTCGAGGAAGTCTGTGCGTGTGATTACCTTGTGCCAACCATACCACTAGGTGCTTACGAGACAATTCTCCCAGATGTGGCCAAACGTATTAAGCTAGGGACGGTTCTGATTGATATCTGCTCTGTTAAGGTTAGGGCTGTGGAGCTTATCAAAAAGCACCTGCCGGAGAGCCCACTCGTTGCAACGCACCCATTATTTGGCCCGCAGACGATTCAAAATGGACTTCAGGACCTCACTCTGGTGGTGTGCGACGACGTATCTAACACGAACTCAACTGATGATGTGGTAGATTTTGCAAATTCGCAAGGGCTGCATGTCATCAAGATGTCGGCTGAGGAGCACGATAGGCAGATGGCACAAGTACATGCGTTGACATTTTTTGTTGCTAGGACACTTCTGAACATGAACGTTTCGGCTGTATCACTCAAAACACCTTCATTTGAGAAGCTTTTGAGCCTAATCGAACTAGAGCGGAGCCATTCTCAGGAACTATTTGATACGATTCAGGCCGGTAACCCATTCGCATCTGAGGTACGACAGGCTTTCTTGGCAGAAGCAGTAAAGCTAGCAACTCATTTGGATACCGAGGACACTCTATAATATTCAAAGATACCCGCTCACGTTTATCCGGCATGAAGTCGTCCCTGTAGTTCGGGAGATGGTATCGGTCATGACCATGCCCCTACACTATGGTGTGGTGTTTATGTTGGTGGTGCATTCAGCTCAGCGATGGTTACATCCCCAAGCTCGGCACGTTAGTTGATTGCTAAAGTACTTTTGCTTAGGTGCAAAGTGTACTACAGTAAAGGATAACAACTTAGGAGATGCCCATGTTCCCAGACCAAAACCAACCACAGCCCCAAAACAATCAAAGTACACCAGTGCCTAGCACGCCATCTATACCGATAACCCCAGCCCCATTTGATTCGGCCCCAGCTCAGCAGCCGATTACGCCACAGCCCGCCGACTCAACTCAGCCTGCACCTTTGGCTGGCGCACCTGCTGCTTTCCAGCCAGCTCCTACCATGCCACAGGCAGTAGCACCTGCGCCCGCTCCCACGCCGGTGGGTATGGCTGGGCCTCAACCCGTGCCTGCACCAATTGCTCCAGTCGTTGACTCGTCTCAGCTTGGGTATGTACCACCTGCTATGCCAACAAATCCAGTGAGCGCCAATTCGAGCAAAGCTAAAGGCAGCAAGTTTGCTAAAATCCGTATCATCCTGGCTGTTGCGGTTGGGTTATTGGTATTTTCCGGGGGCGGATTTCTGCTGAAAGATATGCTGTTTTCGGGTAGCGCCGTGACATCAAGCGATCTTGTAGAAGAGACGCAGGCGGGTATTCTTTTCAAACGCCCAAAACAATGGACGAAGAGCGAAATGTCAGCCGACAATAAGAAGACGTATGGTGATGAGAGTGCGGCTTTCACTGAAGATGGGAAAAGTACGGATCTTGCTGACCAGGGCATGCTTGTAGGTCGGCTTGACCTTGGTTTTAATTTCGATGATCTTACTGGAACCGAGAAACAACAAGCGATTGACCAGTTCATTAAACAGTCAGAGGATGTGGACAGCCTGGAGAGTGATAGTTGCCAAGACGTAACGGGCGCTAAAGCAAGTGAGGTTAAACAGCCAAACTATGCTACCGTGCTTTCGTTTGAGTATACATGCAATAAAGTTAAAGATCGCGCAGTAAAATTGAAGGTGAAGGTTTATTTCGCCATAAAGGGTTCTACGCAAGATGTCGTGACTATTGCAGCGATAGACAAGACATGGGACAAGAGTGGGGATGTATTCGACGAGATTCTCAACACATTTAAGCCTGCTGAGTAGTCCATAAGCCTGTTACAATAGTA
>CALMSM010000266.1 GCA_937872425.1 uncultured Candidatus Saccharibacteria bacterium | reverse complement strand
TCGCTCCAGTCGAATCGCCCGCCGCCATGAATGGTCACACTGTATCGCAAGCTGTCAAAGAATTGCTGTAATCCTCTCGCATGTGTGCAGCCGGTGCTACTACACCGGCTGCACAGGAGTCCCACCATGAATCCTATACAAGACGCTGTAAAGCTGGCCTGTGTTGATGACGAGACGGGCCTAATTGTAGTACAGCATGGTTATTTTGTCCTGACCGTGCCTATTGAAAAACAACAGTCTGCGGTTGACAAATTCCATGTGCCACCCTCTGCAATCATCGAAACACTAGGCAATGAAGCTGTTATCCGCTGGCCGTCATACGCTGATGAGATATTTCAGAATGACGGCACGTTGGCCGGTGTGTTGCCTGGGTATGCCATGCGCAAGCAACAACTTTATGCCGCTCGTTTGTTTCAGCGCTCGTTAGAGATGAACACCACTAGCGTGATTGAAGCCGGTACAGGCGTTGGCAAGTCGTTATTGTACCTGATGATCGCGCGGCGCATGGGCAAGCGCATTGTCGTTTCTACCAGCAACAAAACTCTACAAATGCAACTGGCGTACAAAGATGCGCCGTTGGTTGCCTCTATCTATCCTAGCAAAGTCGTCATGCTTCAAGGCAAGCGCAACTATGTTTGTGTCAAAAAACTGAATGATGGTGATTACGGCGAGATTGACGAAACGCTCAAAACCTGGTGCCTAACCACTGAGTCAGGCAACGTGCAGGAAATTACTTTTGAGATTAAGGCCGACGAAGTTGATCGCATCACTATCGATGATAGCTGTGTTGGTAAGAATTGCCCGTTTTATGCCAACTGTTTTTACTACGATGCCAAATCCAAAGCGCAAGACGCCGACATTATCATTGTCAATCATTCGATGCTCGCCATGAATACCCTGTATCCATTCGCCAAGCTCCTACCTATGGCTGATGTAGTGGTAGTTGATGAGGCGCACGAACTGGCGGAGTATCTGCAAAAAGCTTTGTCCACCGAGATCACTTCCGGTGCCATTGCAAAGGTCATGGGCCAAGACTTCGACCTATCAAAATTTGTCGGGTCTACGTCGGGATACGTATACGGCAAAAGTGACATGGAAGTCACGGTCAGGGACGGCGATACCTTCCCACTGATTCAGGAGCTAGGCGAGGGGATCGAGGTTGAAGCTGATATGTTGTGGCACAGGGATTGGGGAGCACCAGAGCTTGATCCTGACTTTTCAGACTGTCAGGGCGATCAGCAATGTAAAGATGCCGCATATGAGGAAGCGCCGGAAGTTTATCTTGAAAATATGAAGAAATTCCGCAAAGCCAAACGGATGCGCAACCTGGCTACCCGTCTCTATGCTGTGGCGTCCGCTACCCCACCAGGCTATGTACGCTGGATTAAAAAGGCAGACCGGAAGGCTGAGGATGCAATTTGCGTTGCACCCTATTCTGTCAAAGAGTTCGCCGCTAAACTCATGGCACCACCACTAATTGCCAGATCATCGGAGGGTTGCGCCTGTTGTGGCTCGGCATTATCAGGTACATTTTTTGTTCTGGAAAATGATGCCTACTGCGCAGAATGTATTATTGACATTGACATTGAAAACAACGCCGAGCCAACAAGGTCAATCCTCACCAAAAAGCCTACAGGCATTCAGAATCAAAATTGGATGCTCTGCTCTGCCACGCTGGGCGCACCGCACCTAGACCCCTTCATGCGTGATGTAGGGATTAATGAGGCTATGACCATTCAGGTGACCAGCCCGTTTGACTACAAAAATAACGCTCGTATTTACGTGCCGGGAAACAATGCGCCAGGCGTAAAAAATGAGAAATTTCCCGAATTCTGCGTAGAGCAAATCAAGGCGCTGATTGAAGCTTCGGGTGGCGGCGCTTTTCTCCTGTTCACCAGCAACAAAGCACTAGGCTACGCTAGAGAGATTTTGTACCCACAACTATTCCGAAAATACCCGGTATTTATCCAGGGCCACAAGCTGCCGAAACTTGAAATCATCAAGCAAATGAAAGCTTGCGACAATGGCGTGCTATTTGCTAACCGGTCATTTTTTGCCGGGGCTGACATCCCAGGGGATAGCCTACGTTTGGTGGTATTAGACAAACTACCGTTTGACCAGCCGACGCCGGTGAGCAATGCCAAAGGCGAGGATTTGCGCAGGGTGGCCAGGGCAACGCTAGCCCTATCCGAGAATGATTTGGAGTTCTACCCGCTCAATCAGATTGCCATTCCCAACATGATCATCACCGCCAAGCAGGCGTTTGGCCGGTTGATCCGGGGGGTGAATGATCGGGGGG
This sequence comes from uncultured Candidatus Saccharibacteria bacterium, assembly GCA_937872425.1. GTDB lineage: Bacteria > Patescibacteriota > Saccharimonadia > Saccharimonadales > CALMSM01 > CALMSM01. The sequence goes on along the minus strand of CALMSM010000266.1, from coordinate 823 downwards.
TGGTGGCCATCCTCGATAACCGAGCATTAACAATGGACTATGGACGACGTAAATTAATTCCGTCGCTACCTGATGCGCCCATCGTCCGCGAGATTGCCGAGGTTAAAGCGTTTTTTGACAGTTACCGTAACCGTAAAATTACCGAACTGTCGCCGTTGGAGTTGGGTAAAGCGTTGTTTGAGAAGGTGGCGATATGAGCAATCTGGATTGGGCGTTGATGTATGCCGGTATCGGCTGGTATGTGTTCCCTGTGCATTCTCCGATTATTGATAGCGAGGGCGAAACCATAGGGTGTACTTGTGAGTATTACCGACAGTCGGAAAAATGCCAAGAAAACCACCCACACCTGTACCTACGACCTGACCAGCATTGTCCGCAGCCGGGCAAATGTCCGGTCGGCAAATGGTCGGAAATATCAACGCTCGATCCAGAAACAATTCGTAAATGGTGGACAGAGCACCCGGTCTATAACATCGGTGTGGACTGTGGGAAGTCTGACCTGCTTGTCTTTGACGCCGACACCTATAAACAGTTTGGCGATTTGTCAGATTTACTAGACTGGAAAGATCGCCAAACTGTTACCGCCATTACTGGCGGCGGTGGAGAGCACCTAGCCTACAAGCGCAACGGTAAGCCCTACGGCAACAGCAGCGGAAATCTACCCACAGGTATTGATATACGCGGGCAGGGTGGCTATATCGTTGTTGCGCCAAGCCTGCATAAAAGCGGGCGGCGCTATCAATGGGAAGATGATTTTTCGCCGTTCGATATGAAGCCATTGCCCATTCCAGACGCACTAGACGCCATCCTGGCGCAAGCCAAG
>CALMSM010000265.1 GCA_937872425.1 uncultured Candidatus Saccharibacteria bacterium | reverse complement strand
CGGTACGGTTATCGTTGCCGATACTGGTAACCATCGTCTCCAATTTTTTGAACTCAACGGCACATTTATTACTGCCATGGGGCTGTTGCGCGTGGGGCTTGATACGCTCCAGATGCAAGGCGATAAACCAGCCTCAGGTTCTGTTAAGCAACGACTCGATAGGATACTACGAACATGAACACTGACGCCAAGTCTCAAAAATCAACCATTTACATCGACGCAGACGACGAAATCACGGCAATTATCGAAAAAGTCCGCGCTGCCAACTCTAATATCGTTGCATTGGTGCCGCCAAAGCGTGCTGCTGCACTACAATCAGTCGTCAACCTCAAACTGCTTCAACGTGCCGCCAAAGTGTCCAAGAAGAACCTAGTGCTTGTGACTACTGAGCCTGCTCTGTTGCCACTGGCCGGCACCGTAGGCATGATGGTGGCCAAGACCGCCTCTAGCAAGCCAGAAGTCCCCGCCATGCCAGGCATAGTGGACAAGCCAGATATTCACGAGACAGAAATTGTGGAGTCGGGCGAAGAGCCAGAGATTGACCCAGAAAAACCTATCGGTGAGCTAGCAGGAGCCCCTGCTACCGCTAAAACCGCCGCGGAGGTAGAAACAATCGAGGTTGGTGATACTGCACCCAAGGCTGCAAAAGCCAAGGACAAAAAGGCCAAGCCAGACAAAAAACTCAAAGTTCCGAACTTCAACACTTTCCGTAACAAGATGCTGCTTGCTGGTGGCGGGCTTATCCTGCTCATTATCATCTTTGTATTTGCCAATGTCATATTGCCATCAGCGCACATCACTATCAAAACAGACACCACGAGCGTGACGACTAACCTCAACGTGACGGCAAGTACGACCGCCACCAGTGTGGACGCAGATAAGCTAGTCGTACCAGCAGTCGCTAAACAGCTCAAAAAGACCGACACCGAAAAGGCCACCGCCACCGGCGAACGTGATGACGGGACTAAAGCCGCGGGCACTATGTCGATAACAAACTGTACTGACGACCCCGTAACAATACCGGCCGGTACAGCGTTGACTAGCGGGGGTCTAAGCTTCGTGACAGATTCTGGTCTTAGCCTTGATGGCGGCAACTTTAATAGTGGCAATGTTTGTAAAACTTCTGGCTCGCATGTTGGTACTGTAGGTGTTACGGCGAGCGGTAACGGAGATAAGTATAACGTCAGCGCACGAAGCTATACCACATCTGGTTTAGGTGATGTGCGAGGCTATGGTTCCAGTATGACTGGTGGGACAAGCAAGATTGTGAAGATCGTGTCACAGGGCGATGTGGATGGTGCGAGGCAGAAGGTGCTGGACCGAATTAAGCCAGCCGCAGAGAGTGAACTCAAGAGTCAGTTTGATAAAGATAATGTGATTGCTATCAACGAAAGCCTGAAAGCTGGTGAGCCAGCAGTAACAGCATCACCAAACGTTGGCAGCGAAGGTAGCGATGTCACCGTCAGTATCACTGTAACCTATGACCAAACAGGCGTCAGGCAGGATGATTTGAAGCAGATTATCGAGACTGATGTCAAACGACAAATCGATACATCCAAGCAAATGATGCAAGATGCAGGGCTTGATAAGGCTGCATTCAAGGTGACTTCGTCAACGCCAACAGAGACGAAGTTCCAGCTCCAGACGCTCGCCACAGCGGGGCCACAGCTTGATGCAGAAGGTATCAAGCAGCAAGTCGCAGGCAAGAAAAAGGGCGAAACAACTAGCCTCATCCTATCTCGTCCGGGCATCAAAGACGTCGACATTAGCTATAGTCCATTCTGGGTATACTCAACACCGAAGCGTACCAGCCATATCAAGATAACGTTTGAGAAGGCTAATGCCCAATAACAATCTGTTGGCGTTGGACGTCGGGAGCAAACGGGTGGGGGTAGCGATTGCGACCAGTGATGTTACGATTGCTCGACCACTCACGACACTTGACCGCGAGGCAGAAGATTTCTGGCAACAGATTGATACTGTTGTCCAGGCTCACGAAATCGACGAATTGGTGATAGGATTACCACGTGGGCTTGATGGCCAAGAAACAGGCCAGACACAAGCAGTTAGGGCATTTGCGGAGGAATTATCAGGTCAACTGAGCTTGCCGCAACATTGGCAGGACGAAGCACTAACCTCTGTCAAGGCCCGAGAAACCCTCGATGCAAGAGGTGGGAATTATCAAAAAGGCGATATAGATGCATTAGCCGCCAGCTATATACTGGCAGATTATTTACAGGAGCAAGGAACGACCCTATGAAATCATTCAAGCAACCCAATACAAAAGCGAGTAAATGGAGACGCATCTGGCTGATTGTGGCTATTGTTGTGGTGCTGTCTGGACTCGTTGGCTCATTCACTGTGATGCGGTTGTATAACCAAAACCTCAAACCAGTCAGCGCTTCGCAGAAATCGGTGCAGGTGACAATTCCCAGCGGTGCAACGGTCAAAGAAATCGCGGCAATTCTGCAAGACAAAGGGGTTATCCGAGCGGCTTGGGCATTCGATTGGTACGTGCGCACCAACAGTTTGAGAGAGCGGCTCCAGGCAGGCACCTACAGCCTGCACCCTAGCCAAAGTGTGTCAGAAATTGCAGAAGCGCTCACAAACGGCAAAGTCGATACTTCTCTGGTAACGGTTCTTCCTGGTCAGCGCCTTGATCAAATTCGGTCGTCACTCATAAACAACTCCGGGTTTAGCGCCGAGTCTGTAGATGCAGCATTGGAACCGTCGCAGTACGCCGACCACCCTGCACTGGCAGACAAACCGGTTGAGGCTTCACTAGAGGGCTATCTGTATCCTGAATCCTATCAAAAGACATCCGAAACTACCCCAGAAACCATCATTCGTGCTTCGTTGGACGAAATGCAGAAGCGTCTGACCCCTGATGTACGAGCAGCATTTGTGGCCCAGGGCTTGAATGTGCACCAAGGAGTTATCTTGGCCTCAATTGTTGAGCAAGAGGCCGGCAGCGCCGAGGATAAACCCATTATTGCGCAGGTATTCTTGAGCCGCATGCGACAGGATATGTTACTGGGCTCAGATGTGACAGCATTCTATGGTGCAATCGTTGCTGACGCCGAACCTACGGTGTTCTACGACTCGCCGTACAACACACGTCTTCATGCTGGGTTGCCACCAGGGGCCATTAGTAACGTCACCGAATCATCCTTACAAGCAGTTGCTCACCCTGCGTCAACAGACTATTTGTTCTTTGTTGCCGGGGACGACGGCAAGACGTATTTCTCCCATACAAACGAAGAGCACGAAGCATTAACCCAAGAGCACTGCAAAACCCTCTGTTCCTAAATATCCTAACAGGGGTAGAGGCTTGCATTAATAAGCATATTTGCTATACTGGTGCGAGTAGTTTCAGTAATGTTTCAGATAACTCTGTTACAAAGCGGAACTACCTCTGTGTTGACCCTATGGTTATGAAGTCAAACATTGGAGAGGTCGAATCTCCGATAAAGATAAATTAAGAACCAACACAGAGTACCCGAATATTCGGGATGGAGCAGTTTATTCGTAAACGAACTCGTGGAACGACCAAAAGTCTCACCACTCGTAACGTAACAACTCAGGCTCAACGCAGCTGGAAGCGTTTGTTGGTTCGTCGCCGCAAGAGAATTGTGCGCTACGGCCTCCTCACAGCTAACCTCTGTTTGTTATTTATTGTTGTTTTATTTGTTGCCAAGACGCCGTCACAGCCAACTGACGCCAGTGCCCAGCAGAATGCTGTAGCTGGTGACCAGGCTGATGAAGCCGGTGCCGTTGCGCCCCTTGATAAAGTATCTTCTGCGGACATTGCGGTTAATGTCGCACGCACTGCGGGGCTCCCAGAGAGTATTGCAATCACCAACCAAGCAGACTCAGTCAGCCTTGCATCTACCCAAGCGACCAGCGACCTCGGTGTGGCCGCCAAACCGCAAGTAGTGGCATCAGCACTGCCATCCAAGAAAGACATCCGTGTCTACACCGTAGAAAACGGTGACACTATCAGCTCAATTGCAGCCAAGCTTGGCGTAACGTCAGATAGCATCCGCTGGAGTAACGGTCTGAGTGGCGAGCGTGTTACGGTCGGCAAACAGCTTGTTGTGCCACCATCTGGCGTGAATGGCATAGTGTATACAGTGCAATCTGGTGACACGCCAGATTCACTTGCGCAAAAGTATCACACAGATAAAGACTTGGTCATTTCGTTCAACGACGCAGAAGTTAACGGCCTGCAGGTTGGTGAGCGTATCCTGATACCAAATGGCTCTGTTCAGGCGGTTGCCGTGAGCTATACATCCTACTCTAGCACTAGTACAGGATTTGCATGGGGTGGAAACTCTCCAATCTATGGCAGAAATGGCTATGATTACGGCTATTGTACATACTATGCTGCAACCCGTGTGTCTGTGCCGGCAAACTGGGGTAATGCTAATACATGGGACAGTGGCGCCCGAGCAAGTGGGTGGACAGTATCGCGCGTTCCTGTTGTTGGAGCTGTGGCCCAGACGGATGGTATGAGCTGGGCAGGCCACGTCGCGTACGTCGAAGCGGTCTCTCCTGACGGCAGCATGATTAAATATTCGGACATGAATAACCTGGCTGGCTGGGGCCGTGTGGGCTACAGCGACTGGGTCCCTGCCAGCACGTACCAAAACTACATCTATCGCTAAACTGTTTTGGACGTAGTGCGGAATCAGTCCACCTCTGTTATACTATTGAAGTATGTTTGTAGATATTGCACAAGTAACATTTCGTGCAGGCGACGGCGGTAACGGCGTCGTTAGTTTTCGGCATGAAATCTATGTAGATAAAGGTGGCCCAGATGGTGGTGACGGCGGTAAGGGCGGCGATGTCGTGCTGGTGGCGAGTCGTAATCAAAATACCCTGGCAAACTTCCGATTTGTGAGAGAGCTAGTAGCTGACCCTGGAAAAGCTGGTGATAAACGCCGTCAGCATGGCCGAAGTGGCAAAGATTTGCTAGTCGCTGTACCAGTAGGAACCAGTGTTGTGTCAGAGGACGGTGAAGTGCTCGTTGATTTAGTTATAGACGGGCAGAAAGCGATTGTAGCCAAGGGTGGTAACGGTGGATTTGGTAATGCCCACTTTACCTCTAGTGTTCGTCAGACTCCCCGTATCGCTGAGCGTGGTGAACCAGGCGAGGAGCGCTCTGCCGTACTCGAACTCAAGATGATTGCTGATGTTGGTTTGGTCGGGCTGCCAAATGCGGGTAAGTCTACTCTCCTGAGCATTGTGAGCAACGCTCGCCCCGAAATTGCTAACTATGCCTTTACTACACTAACCCCCAACCTTGGCGTGGTTGACATCGACAAGGAAGCTTCGTTGTTGCTTGCTGACATCCCTGGACTCATTGAGGGCGCAGCTGAGGGCAAGGGGTTGGGCGATGAGTTTCTACGTCACGTCGAGCGCACAGCCGTACTGGTACATATGATTGATGCATACCAGGATGATATCGTTGGCGCATATACGACCATTCAGGGTGAGCTCGCAGCCTACAAAACTGACTTAAGCAATCGCCCACAGATTGTAGTTATCAACAAAATAGATGGGCTCGACGATGAAATGATTGCCGGCATGACAGCCGAGCTCAAAGAGGTTGTTCCTAAAGGCACAAAGATTATGGCGATTTCTGCAGTCAGCAAAAAAGGTGTCAAAGAACTGCTCTACGTCGTTCGGGATATGGTGCAAGCAGCCAAAACAGCAAAAGACGCCGAGGAAGAAATCATCGAAGAAACCACTATGCCGGTGTTGACTATCAGTGACGATAAAGCATGGACGGTAGAGAAGACGGACAATGGTTGGGAAGTGTCTGGGCGCAAGATTGATAAATTCTCGGCACGTACGGATTTTGAGAATTATCATGGCACTCAGCGCCTGCGTGATATCATGCGCAAGATGGGCATTATGCACGAGCTTGAACGGCGAGGCATCAACCCTGGCGACACGATCCACTTGCGCTACGGCAACCTCGAGTATTAGTGATACACTGGGTGGTATATGGCGCTAAGTTTTTACTTCTATGACCTGGAAACAACAGGCGTAAACCCACGAGAATGTCGAATCATGCAGTTTGCCGGCCAACGTACTGATGCCAACCTGAAGCCGATTGGTGAACCACATAATATACTCATCAAACTCACTGATGATGTACTCCCAGAACCTGATGCCATCATGATTACGGGTATCACTCCTCAGCAAACTATTGCTGATGGTATTACTGAAGCAGAGTTCCTTCGAGTATTTTACGAAGAAATTGCTACCCCAGGTACGGTGTTTGTTGGGTTTAACACGGTGCGATTTGATGATGAGTTTATGCGGTACATGATGTGGCGCAATTTTTACGACGCTTATGAGTGGCAATGGCAAGACAGCCGATCTCGCTGGGATTTGCTGGACGTCGTACGTATGACACGTGCACTCAGGCCAGAAGGTATCGAGTGGCCATTTGCACCAGATGGCAAGCCGAGCAATCGACTCGAGCTGCTCACTAGTGTCAATAACCTCAGCCACGAAGCTGCCCACGATGCGCTTAGTGATGTGTATGCGACGATTGCAGTAGCCCAACTTATCCGTACCAAGCAACCGAAGCTGTTTGAATACTTGCTCAAGATGCGAGATAAAAAAGAGATTGCCAAGCTTGTCGAGTCCAATGAGCCCTTTGTCTACACGAGCGGTAAATACGCTGCTGAGTTTGAAAAAACCACGGTGTCCGTACGACTTGGCGATCATCCACGCAAAAAAGGTGCATTGGTATACGATCTTCGTCATGACCCAAGTGAGTTTTTGAAGCTATCACCAGCAGAACTGGTCAAGCGATGGCACTGGACCCGTGAGGAGAATGCACCAAAGCGTGTACCGGTCAAGACATTGCAGTACAATCGCTGCCCTGCAGTTGCGCCAGTTGGTGTGCTGGATGCGGCAAGTCGACAGCGACTCAAGTTGAGTCAATCAACGCTGGACAAGCACCATAAGCTACTGCAGTCAGACTCTGGGTTTGTCGACCGGCTTCGTGAAGCACTGGAGCTCATGGATAAGGCGCAGCAGACGAGCATGCTTGCCGATGTACGCGAAGTTGATGCGCAGTTGTATGATGGGTTTGTGGAAGGTGATGACAAGACGGTAATGCGTGTGGTTCGCGCGGCCGATAGTGATGACGCAGCACGTGATTTAGACGTGAAGTTTTCTGATAAGCGTCTGATTGCACTGTTACCACTGTATAAGGCGCGCAATTTCCCCAAATCATTAACCAGCGAAGAACGTGAAGTCTGGGAGTCATTCCGTGTGCAGCGTCTCATGGACGGCGACAGTAAATCACGTGCAGCCCGCTACTTTGCACGACTGGGAGACCTGGCAAACGACGCTAAGATATCTGATGCTAAGCGATTTCTACTCGAAGAGCTCCAGCTGTGGGGCCAGAGCATACTGCCATATCCAGAGTAGTTAGTTATTGCTGAATTGTCCGCTTGCGCTCTTCGGCGTAGTGGAGGATACGGGGCGTAAACACGACCACCGCAATAGCAGTCAATACATCGATGACAATGCTAAATGTGATTTGGAGATTGGTGCCAGGCACGAGGCCGAGAACGATAAACTGCAGCATAGTACAACTCGCTTTAAGTTGAGCGAAATTATACACCTAATTGTAAGTATGTCAATAATATTGTATTTAGCGCTTACGCTTGAGCCGAGCCTTGAGCCGCTCGAGCCGGCTACGATTGAACGCAGTAATAGCAATGGCAGCGGTTGTCAGGCTCACGACAGGCAAATACGTCTGGTGTAGGTAAAACGTCACTGCTGCTGCGAGTAAGCCCACTGTTGTGAAATCAAATATAATCTGCCATCGGGGTGTGGGCTTCCAGCGGCGCTTTACTTCTTCCGGTGCTTTTTTCATGATGACTTCTTTGAGATTTTCAGCCCAGTCAAACTCAGTGGCAAGCACTGCGATGCCACTTAAGAAGATAATCACACCACCCGGGCCAGGCAGTGCTCCCACGAACGGTGCGATTGTCACTAGCAGCATGCCACCCAAAAATACAACCGATCGCCGAATAGTATCTGGCAAGTTCTTCCATCGTCTTTGTATCCAGGTCTGTTTCATACATTTAGCCTATCACATCCACCAGATACAGCCCCGTCCGGTCACCCAGTTAGATCATAGTAATAATTACATAACCATACTGATTGCATTGGCACAAGTGAAGCGTATACTACAAAACAGAAGGGGAGAAAAACAAACATGGGAAGAGATTCTGGGTTTGAGGTTCTTGAATTATTGGATGATCACGGGATGTATGCTGGTGACCGACCAGGCGTCTACATGGGTGTGGGGCTAGACTCTCTTGATACACCAGAAGCTCGATTGGGTAATCCGGATTTACCTATATATAAATATCGTGATGAAATTGTAGACGCGGTTAGAGATCATTCGGTTGTTATTATCTCAGCCGAACCCGGGGCGGGTAAAAGCACGCAGCTGCCCCAATTTTTTCTAGAGGCTGGTTTTGGTACGACATATGTCACCCAGCCTCGCCGTGCAGCTGCCTATAACGTTGCCGAGCGTATAACTGACGAGATTACGGATACTCTGGGTGACCTGGCCGGGGAGTATTTTGTCAGCATTCAACACGGTGGCCACAAACGAGGCCCAGATAACGCGCGGATTAAAATCCTCACCGATGGGTTGCAGCTACGCAAAGACCTGGGCAACCCATATCAGCCCGGGGATGTTCGTATGATTGACGAAGTCCACGAGATGAATGCCAATATAGAGCTTGAGGTTGCTGATGTTGCGCGTGAGGTAGCCGAAAACCCTGGGGTAAGAGTGGTGCTATCTAGCGCCAGTATGGACACAGAGAGATTGGCTGACCACTTCGAGGCCGTGCTAGGCTACAGGCCACCAATCATTCATGTTGAAGGCAGAACACACAAAGTTGAATTTATAGAAATGCCCACATCAACCATTACGGATGAGGTCGTGGATATTCTTCAGAATATGCCAGACGAAGATGGAGAGTTACCGGTTGAACCGCATGGTATTCTTGTTTTTGAGCCGGGCAAGCGCGAGATTCAAGATACCATTAATGAAATCAGCAGAAGGTTGCCTAAGAGCGTTGCGCATAAGGTCAAGATATTTCCGCTGCATGCCAAGCTTTCGCAGGCGCAACAACAGGCGGCACTTACGGAATACCCAGACACAATTAAGATTGTTGTGGCAACTGAAGTTGCCCAGACGAGCCTAACGATTCCTGATATTGGATATGTTGTTGATAGCGGGCTAAAACGTCAAATTGAAATTGATAAAGACGGTACACCATGTCTCAAACTGGTAGCTATCCCACAGAGTGACTGCTACCAACGCATGGGTCGTGTTGGTCGTGTGAGCAACGGGGTCTACAGGTTAACGCGAAGGAACAGGCATACTCCCTACCGTAGCTATGCGACCAGGCCGGAATTCCCTGTAGCAGAGATACAAAGGACTGATTTATCGCGAAGTGTGCTCATGCTTAAGGGAGTAGGCATTGATATAGAGGAATTCAATCTATTCAATACTGCACCTGCTCACAACATTGAGCTAGCCAATAAGAAACTTGTTGGTCTGGGTGCTATGGACGATGAGGGCGAACTCACCCATATTGGTATACAAATGACTAAATTTCCTCTCAATGTTCACTCAGCACGGAGTATGGTTGAGTCGCTCAGATTTAACGATAATGTACGTCGGATGATGGCTGCGATTGCTGCATGTGAAGAGGCTGGCGGGCTTCAGCGCTTCATGCAAAATGCGGGCAAGGAGTGGGAACAACTGACCGACCAAAGCGAGTCTGACCTCTTGGCCCAGCTGGATCTATTTATCGCCGCACAGAGTATGACTTTTGAAGACGTGCGAGACCATGACATGGATATTGATAACATCAACAGGGCACAGGAACAATTTAGAAAAATCGTAAGATTAGCGGGCACTACGGACGAACGGCTGGAAGCACCGACGCTTCAAGAGTACGAAGATCTTCTGCACTGTATTTCGAGCGGATGGATTACGAACGTTTACCGGCACATCGGCGGAGGTGAATACGTTGACGCTTTCCAGAGTTCACGTACACCCCGCGAGATTAGTAACAGGAGCGTAGTAAACGGGATGCCTGGCCTAGTTATAGGTAGGCCATATAGGATAGATCTTACCGATGGACAGGAGACGATTCCTAAGCATTGCATTGAGTCGGTGACTGCCACTACGGCTAGAGCCTTGGGCAGTGTTGCAGCAAAGCACGTAGTGACTACTACTGAAGATTTTATCTTACGAGACGGGAAGTTCTATGAACTGCGGCGTGATCAGCTGTGGGGACTTCCTATCACGGATGCAATCGAAGTTCCTGCAGTACCATCGGAAGAATTGCGCCAAAGGATTATCGCCTATGCTATTGAGCACAAGGGACATGCCCAGAAATATCTCAATGAAATCAAAAAAGAATTGGAATATCTTGGTAGACGTACCAAGAGCTATGTCCCTCAGCTGACACAAGTACGCTTGCTTGGTCTAATCGAAGAAGTGGCAACCCCAGATATAACCACACCGGCCCAAATAGAAAACGGACTTAGAGAACTCATCAATGATCGGTCACGAAAGTTAGAGCTGGATGACTTTATATCAGAAGAGAGAAGGCAGGAAATACTAAGAGATGCACCCGATCAGATAGAGGTTGACGCTGGTGATGACGTTATGAAAATTCAACTTCGTTATGATGAGGGCGACCCTATCGCAAAGCAATTTAGTAAACGCAAGTTCTTACAGCTTAGGGATGAGGTGTATTTACCTGACGGTCGCCAGGTCATGTTTACGTGGCCAAATACGTCACGCAAGTTCACTGTTCATGGCTTGAGAATGTTCTTAGAAGACGAGGGCAGATAGCATAAGTCGGTATTTTTTGGTATAATCAGCAGCCAATGCATGATGTCATCGCAGTTCGGGGAGCGAGAGAGCACAACCTAAAAGGTGTTGATGTCGATATCCCGCGCAACAAGCTTGTTGTAATCACGGGCTTGAGCGGTTCGGGCAAGTCGTCACTAGCCTTTGATACGATTTATGCCGAGGGCCAACGTCGCTATGTGGAGTCCCTGAGCGCCTATGCCCGCCAATTTTTGGGACTGATGGAGAAGCCAGATGTTGACCAAATAGATGGCCTGAGCCCAGCAATTAGCATCGACCAGAAGTCCACCAGTCGTAACCCACGCTCGACTGTGGCAACCGTTACGGAAATTTATGACTACTTGCGTCTGATGTTTGCACGTATTGGCGTGCCGCACTGCCCGATTGGCGGCAATATTATTGAGCGTCAAACCACAGATGCAATTGTTGACCAAGTTGTTGGGCTAACAGAGGGTGCACGCTTGATGATTTTGGCTCCTGTCGTGCAGGACAAGAAAGGCGCGTTTGAGCACATCCCCGAACAGTACCAGCGTGCTGGCTTCGCTCGTGTGCGCGTGGACGGCGTGGTGTACGCGTTGGACGAATTCCCAGAGCTCGATAAGAACTACAAACACAGTATAGAAGTTGTCGTGGATCGTCTTGTTAATAACGAAGAAGGCAGAGCTCGGTTAGTGCAGAGCGTCGAACAGGCGCTGGAACTTGCTGACGGGCGTCTTAATGTACTAAATGCCGAGACAGATGAAGTGGTGACATTCTCAATGATGTACGCCTGCCCCGAACACCCCGAAATCAAAATACCCGAGCTGGAACCGCGTACGTTTAGTTTTAACAGCCCGCACGGAGCGTGTCCAACATGTACAGGACTTGGTTCACGGCTGGAAGTTGACCCGGAACTGGTGATACCCAACGGGCGTTTAACAATTGCCGAAGGTGCTATCCGCCCATTCAACCGCGTGGCAGTAGACGCATGGTATATGAAAAAAATGCAGGCAGTCGCGGACAAATACAAGTTCTCGCTGCACGTTCCAACTAGTGAGTTGAAACCCAAGGATCTTTAGCGAATTCTGTACGGCACGGGCGATGAAACATATAACGTTTCGCTTGGCAGTGGTCGTGCATTTGACACAACGTACGAAGGTGTCGTGCCCAACCTTGAGAGACGTCATAAAGAAACAGACAGTGACTTCATGCGCCGTGATATCGAGCGATTTATGCGCGAATTGCCGTGTAACGTGTGTGGTGGATTACGTTTGCGCCCAGAAGTCTTGGCCGTAACCGTGGGCAACAAATCTATCATGGATATTTGCCAGATGACTATCGACGAAGCGGTGACGTATTTTGATGATGTTACGTTCACTGACAAAGAAGCACATATTGCCGCCCAAGTAGTCAAAGAAGTTCGCTCTCGGTTGACGTTTATGCAAGACGTCGGCTTGAACTATCTCAACTTACTGCGCAGTGCGGCAACGTTGAGTGGTGGTGAAGCACAGCGTATTCGCCTAGCAACCCAGATTGGCTCTGGACTACAGGGTGTTCTGTATGTGTTGGATGAGCCAAGTATCGGTTTGCATCAACGCGATAATGAGCGACTTATCAAGACTCTGATGCATTTGCGTGACCTTGGCAACACCGTTTTGGTTGTTGAGCACGATGAGGACACTATTCGTACCGCGGACTACTTACTCGACATCGGCCCGGGTGCAGGTATCCATGGTGGTTCTGTCATTGCTGCCGGCACGCCAGATGAAGTTATCAAAAACCCTAAGAGCATCACGGGGCAATATCTGCGGGGCACATTGCAAATAACAACTCCCAAAAAACG
>CALMSM010000264.1 GCA_937872425.1 uncultured Candidatus Saccharibacteria bacterium | reverse complement strand
AGGGCATACCCACGACTGTGCTGATCGACGGTGGCAGCGCCAGCGCCAGCGAAATCGTTGCAGGTGCTCTGCGTGACAACGGCGTCGCCACGCTATTGGGGGAGAAGAGCTTTGGCAAGGGCAGTGTACAGCGTGTCATTGATCTTGGTGATGGCAGCGTGCTCAAGGTAACAATTGGCCGCTGGTTTACTCCGGGTGGTATAAACATCAACAAAGAAGGTCTCAAGCCAGACAAAGAAGTGGTTCGCAGCGATGATGACATCAAGAACCAGCGCGATACCCAGCTCGACGCCGCCAAGACCAACCAGTAGTTTGACCAAAGCCCGTTTGTTAAACAATTGATGGCTCCCATCACGAGCTGGATTCAGGATCGAGGGTTTAAATGTTATGATTACTGATATGAAATGGCAAGATATTGTTATTGCGATATGCCAGTTGTGTTTTTTGCCGGCTATGCTGCCAACTATATTAGGTAAGGACAAGCCACCTCTTGTCACGAGTGCCCTTAATACAATAATTGTACTTATTGTCGTGGGCTGTTTCTTGACGCTTCATCTTTGGTTCGCAGCAGCAACAGGGTTTACCACTGGTATGGTATGGTTCGTCCTGGCGGTCCAAAAATACAAAATGAGCCGCTAGACCCTTGCGCAGGACAGACGCTTACGCTAGTATATAACGAAGTAAGGGAGAGGTAGGTCTGTACGCTATGGCAACAAAAAGCCAGACGAAGTTTATATTTGTAACAGGTGGTGTGCTTTCCGGACTCGGCAAGGGCATTACGGCCGCCTCTATCGGTAATCTCCTCAAGGCCCGCGGCTTGCGCGTCAACCTCCAGAAATGCGATCCATATCTCAATGTGGACGCAGGGCTTCTTAACCCCCGTGAGCACGGCGAATGTTTCGTAACCAAAGATGGTGCTGAGACGGATCTCGACCTTGGTCACTACGAACGATTTATTGATCAAGAACTCACCCAATCAAGTAGCCTCATGAGCGGCCGCGTGTTGTTGAAGCTTATCCAAGATGAGCGAGCAGGCAAGTACGATGGTGATGATGTGCAGATTATCCCGCATCTGACAGGTGCCATCCAGCAGAATATCCTAGAAACTGGTCAAGATTTTGATGTGCACATCGTAGAAATTGGTGGTACGGTGGGTGATTATGAAAGCTTGAGCTTCATTGAGGCGATTCGTGAATTTGGCGTCAAGGTTGGCCGTGAAAACTGCGCTTACGTCCATGTCGTGTACATGCCATATCTTGGTGCAAGCCACGAATTCAAGACAAAACCCGCCCAGAACTCAGTGCGGGACCTCCGTGGTTTGGGTATTTCCCCAGACATCTTGGTTGTGCGTAGTGAGGCTGAGGCTCCTGATAGTGTCAAAACCAAACTTAGTCTGTTTGGTGGCGTTGCGCCCGAAGCAATTGCACTATTACCCAATGCACGTACAATCTACGAAGTGCCTCTGACACTCGAGGATACGGGGATAGCTGACGTTATAGCCGATAAGCTAGGTATCAAGGTCAAAAAGCCCAATCTCAAAGCTTGGAGAGAAGTCGTTGAACGTGCAACAACTGATCATAAAAAGACCGTCAAAGTCGCCGTTGTTGCCAAATACATGGATAACCAAGACACCTATATGTCAGTGTTCGAAGCGCTTCGTAGCGCTGCATGGTGGAACGATGCCGATGTTGATATCGATTGGGTAGAAGCCGAGAAGTTAGAGAAAAGCGGTAATGCTGCAGAAATCCTCAAGAAATACGATGGCGTGTTGGTTCCGGGAGGGTTTGGTACTCGCGGGTTGGAAGGTAAGATTGCTGCAGCACAATACGCGCTGACATCGGAGACGCCATACCTTGGCTTGTGTCTTGGTTTGCAAATGGCAGTCATTGCTGCAGCCCGGAATGCTGGCATAGCTGGTGCAACGACATTTGAGCTCGACGCTGACGCTAAAGACTTGATTATCAACACGATGTCTGACCAAAAAGAACTCCTCAACACAGGAGGAACCATGCGTTTGGGTGATTATGACTGTACGCTTGAAAAGGGAACCCTGGCTGCAAAAGTGTACGGCACAACTGCTATCACGGAGCGTCACCGACATCGTGGCGAGTGTAACCCATTGTATAGAGATAAATACGCAAGCTGGGGCATCAAGGCCAGTGGCATCAACCCAGATAATGGGCTTGTAGAAGTCATCGAAGGTACCAACCACCCATTCTTCTTGGCAAGCCAATTCCATCCAGAGTTCAAATCTCGTCCAAATCGTGCGCACCCAATGTTTGACGGCTTTATCAAGGCTTGCCTGAAGGGCTAAAAACAGGTACCATAAGCATAATCATGGATAACCAAAAACAATCTGACCCAACCAGCAACAAACCCAAAAAAATCCTTATTGTTGAGGATGATGATTCGCTTGCAAATGTGTATACAACTCGTCTACAGGCCGAAGGATTCGATACCAAACGAGTACCAAATGGCGAAGACGCCCTAGCGACCGCCGTGTCCTATAGTCCTGACCTTGTGCTGCTCGATGTCATGATGCCAAAAGTCAGCGGCTTTGATGTGCTGGATATCTTGCGTCATACGCCCGAAACTGTCAATATCAAGGTCATCATGCTGACCGCACTGAGCCAGGATGCTGACCGTGACCGTGCAAAATCCATGGGCGCAGATGACTATCTGGTAAAATCTCAAGTTGTTATCGCTGACGTTGTTGACAAGATTCGCGAACATCTCAATATCAACTAGTTTTACCCGAATCACATAGTTGACTTTTTATACAGCTTATGCTAGT
>CALMSM010000263.1 GCA_937872425.1 uncultured Candidatus Saccharibacteria bacterium | reverse complement strand
AATAATGCCCGCTTCTCTTGAAATCCACGCTCGCCCTGGCTGCGCAATGAATCACGAGGAACAACCCAACAAATCTTGTAGCCCATCGGCTCGGCCAGTTCCTTCGCCACTATCATCACCATGCCGCTTTTGCCGCCGCCCGGTGTCACACTAGCTACAATGTTTGTGACACGACTCCCACGGCGTATTTCCTCCGCAATCTGCTGCATCTCTCGCTGATGTTTTCGTAACATCCTGTTACCCTTTCGCCCGTTGCATGTCGGGCATAGTGGTTGCATCTCATGCACGTTCGTTCTATGGGTAGCCGACCACGGTATGATGTGGTCGGCGTGCCAGTCGTCAGGCAGGTCGCAGCCGCATATAGCGCACTTACCATCGAAGGCGTAATACAGTGCCGCTCTTAGCTTCTTGCTGCGCAATGTGCGGGTCATTTCGACTTCCAGTCATAGCTGAGGGTAAAAAGAAACGCACTCAGCGCCATTCATCCGGGTTGCAAGCCGTCTGCACAGTGGGCGTTGTTGCCGTTTGTGCTTCGTGGATGAACGGCGCTGAGTGCGCCGAAACAACTATGGTGGGCAAACAAAAACACCCATTTGAAGTACAGACGGCTTGCATTCGTCTAGTTGAAATTCTAGCACATGGTTTACCATCTGTCAACCTACAGTCATAACCGGCCCTAGCCGATATTGTTGTATAGCCACGACACCGGCGCTGCGTGCGATGCGAAAAGCTCGCCCGCATCCTTGATGCCCTCCGGGTACGTGGCGATCCTTGCCCTGGCCAGAGTTGAGCGCACCTTGAGCGCACCGTCACGGCCAGCATCGTCGTTGTCGTAGAGGATGGTGATGCGCTGCACGCCGGCGAAAAACTTCGCCCACTCTGGTTTCCATGTGCCGGCCCCGCCCGTGCTGCTAACGGCGTTGTAGCCCACCTGGCAGAGCAGCATGGCGTCGATCTCGCCCTCACAAATGACAACTTCGCTTGCCGTCCACAGCGCATCGGCGTTGAAGATGCCGACACGTGAACCGGTCATGCTGATGTACTTGGCAGGTATGCCGTCGTCAACGTCAGACTGTCGGCGCTTGACGCCAAACGGGATCCCACGGTACACGGCGGGTATGGTGTAGCGCCGCCCATCCCATCCGAGGATGAACCGGTCAACGGTCGCATCGCTCAGGCCTCGCTGCGTCCAGTACCATCGGCGGTTGGCGGGCATCGTGTCGTGCCACTCCTGAACCGTCGCCATGCTCAGCGTGAGCTTGGGTTTCGGCGGTGCTGGTCGTGTCGTTTGCGGTGGTAGCGGCTTGATGTCCAGTCCGCCGAGCATGTCCACGACTTCGGTAAAATGCACCGATGGCGTGTAGCTGGTGCCGTGGATGCAATGGCCGACGAAGTCCAACACATCGCCGCCGATGCCTGCGCCGTAGTCCCACCAGCTACCGTCATCGTAGATGTGAACGGATGGCGTGTCCTCGTGTCGCCACGGTGCCTTGATCTTGTGCTTGACTATCTGTTGTCCTGTCATCCTCTCCACGATTGCCGGTAGCGGATTCGCCCGCTTGATTGTGTCGACGTCGATGCTCATGCCGTCACCTCTGCCGGTTCGTCGGCGGTGACGAGTTCCGCAACTGCCAGCATGTGACGCATCGCCTGACGGAGCGCATCATCACGGTTCCCGGCGTGAAACTGTGCCGGCTTGTACCCGTCCATCTGTAGCGTTGCCTGCCATGTTTCGGGAGTGTCGGAGAGTTTGCGGCACACTAGCCGCAGTGGTAGCCCATTGCCCATCATTAGCCCCTTTGAAAACTAGCCTAATAGCCCTTCTGCGATTCGTTGCATAAGCAGCGGCGGCACGGCGTTACCGATGCCCTTCGCCGCCAAACTGCGCTTTTCCGGTAGCTGATACCAGTCAGGGAACGACTGGAAGCGGGCGAGGCACTTGGGCGTCATTGCCACGATGCGATGCGGTAGAATGCCCTTGCTTCCGTGTTCGTTGGCTCCAATCGTCTGAGCAGGCTCAGACGATTCCCGTATGCCGTCGCCGTACTTGTCGGCGTTCTTTGACACCAACACCGCCCGCACGTCCCGCTGATTGTGGCTTGTTGTGACAGTGAAGCACGGTGCTTCACCGTCACGGGTCGTCATGTTGGTGGATTCGCTGCCAAGTTTTCCGTCAACGAGAATTGATTTGGGAAATCCCTTCCAGTGCGTTGCTTTGATCGTGAAACTTGGCTCGGCTGCGATTCGGGTAATTCCGTTTTCTCGCATTTCGGTTCCATCCATCAATAGTGATTCCCGCACATCCTCCGGCAACCTGGCTAACTGCCACGGTGCAAGTTTGCTTTCCGGCAACGTGGGCAACAGGTCTGCAATTGCCTCGTACCATCCAACCCACGGCACCGGCTGCGGCATGGGCGGCAATAGCCCACGAGTCGCACGCAGTATCAGGCGACGACGAGTCTGCGGAACTCCAAAGTCTGCGGAGTTCACATGCTCAAAGTCGTAGAAATATCCCATATTGCCGATGGTGTCGAGGATGAGCCGGAACGCTGCAAAGTTGCGATACGCCCACACATTTTCCAGCGTGAACACCTGCGGCTTGTGCGCCTGCAATGCACGCACCACAGCCTGCGCCGCTTCAATATCCTCTGTCGATTCGGTAGCATCCACATTGGCAACCGATGCCCGCACGCAGGATGGCGAGGCGTGCAGCCAGTCCACAGCGGGCAGTGCGGAGTAGTCAACCATCCGCACATCTGCCACGACGACATGATCGCCTATGTTCTGTCGGTACACGTCTGCAATGGCGGCGTCATACTCAACGCCCCATAGCGGCGTCATGCCTGCCGCCATCAACCCCACATCAGCGCCACCAAAGCCCGTGAACATCGTTGCGAATTTCATTAGCCTATCTGCCTGCTATCCTTTGCACGCTCGTGCGCCAGTTCCAGCGCACGGCGAATTGCTGCCAGGTCATCGTTAACGGCACGGATGCTGTCGCCGTCCACCGCTACCATGTCCAGAATGCCACGGCGCATCAGCGCACGAATGAGCAGCGTCAACTGCTCGGCGGCGCTGCGTCCGGCCAGAATGACGGCGATGTCATCCTCGGCGGCTTGCACGGCGGCATGGTATGCCCGGTCATTCAGTCGGGTCAGTGTGTCGATTGCTGAGTTCTGCACGGTCAATTCTGTCCTTCATGGCGTGGTAGCTGCTTACTGCACTGTCAATGCCCCAAGCGGCGAACGTTGCAACGCCCGCCCCACTCAGCGCCAACCAAAACAGTGTCAGCGTGTCAACGGCGTCGAGGTCATCCAACCCGGCGAACACGGCCAGCGTTGCGGGTACGAAGATGGCGAGAGTGCCGGCGGCGTAGGCCTCAAGGCGGCGAAGTTTTCGCCCGAAAACCATCGGCCAGGGAAACCAGTGAGCAGCGAAGATGAGCAGTGCGGATAATGACACGGTACCAAATTTCAAAACTGGTATGAGTTCCATCGGTCACAGAATCCACTTTCGGGTGTAGGATGGGGAATAGAGGCGCAAGGAGGCGCATCTAACATCCCATCACAAATCGCTTGCAAATAGCAACAGCCCCGGTCATAGCCCGCCGGGGCTGTTGCTATTTCATCCGCATCGGGTCTAGCAGATAATCAGTATCCTCGATTCCCAACGCATTGCATAGCGACAGTAGCATGGCGACGGATGGCACACGTTCATCATTCTCCATGTAGGAAATCATCGACACGTCCACCTGGCCGCCGTTGCGTTCTATCGCCTGCTTCAAGTCGTTTTGCGACATGCCGAGCGCCAAACGAGCCGCCCGAATCCTGCTCCCCGTTGTATCCAAGATTATCCTCCGTGCATCTTCTGATTGCGTTGCCTACACATCATATCATGACAATCTGTCAATGGTCAATACTCAATTCGCTATTGACACGTTGTCAACCGTGTGCTAAAATTGCATGTAGTAAGCGAAAACGCAACAGGCAATCAGTGGAAAGGGCTAAACATGAGCATGGCGAAACGTGCATTCGAAGACTTGCTGGAGTTTGCAGAAGTTGCAGAACCGGAACCGGAGTTCGTGGCGCTGACCGTCTGGCGCATCACGTCCGATGCCGACCTCGATGCCCTGCTGGGCTGCGATGTGGCCGACTTCGAGGATGACGACGAAACCGGCATTTACGATGATGAGCCGGCCATCGAGGATGACTACTGCTGGATACGGACGGGCTGCTAACATGACGCACGAACAGCTAGACGCCATCCTCAACATGAGCAGCCGCAGTCGGCGTTACGTTGCGCCGGTTTGTGACACTGAGTTGGGTCGCCAGCTTTTCTTTGCTGGCAGTCGGATTAGCCGGTGCCACAACGAAATGCAGCGGGCAGGGTGGTTGGAAGCGGAACACGATGCACGGCGCATCATTCGTAGCGAGTGGCTTGCCGCTGACATGGCGGCGGCGTAACAGTCCATCCGGGGTGCGCATGGTACACGCACAGGAGAATGCAATGCAGAGTGAAACAATCGGCAAACTTGCAGAGGCACTGAGCAAGGCGCAGGGCAGCATGAGCGCAGCCGCAATGGACGGCAACAATCCTCATTTCCGCTCACGTTATGCCACGCTGACCGCAGTATGGGATGCGTGCCGCAAGCCGCTGTCAGACAATGGGCTGGCCGTCGTGCAGGCGTTCCGTGTGGACGAAAACGGAATGCTGCTGCTTGTCACCAAGCTGGTTCACACGTCGGGCGAGTGGATGGTATCCGAGTATCCGGTCACGCCGCAGAAGAATGACCCGCAGGGATTTGGTTCAGCCGTCACCTACGCACGCCGCTACACGCTTTCGTCACTGGTTGGCGTCGTGGCAGATGATGACGATGACGGCAACGCAGCAAGCGGACAGCAGGCGGCACAGCGCCAGACTGAGCAGCGCCAGGCGAACGGCAACGGCGCAAAACCGGCAGCGCAACCGGCGACGGCTCCGCAGAACGGCAATGGGCCAAGCGAAAAGCAGATGAAGATGCTCTACGCTTTGGGCATCAAGCTGTACGGCAAGGACCACTGGGACGCCAAGCGCGCAGAACTGGTCAAGGCTATCACGAAAAGTCGCAGCGAAAGCGCCGCCGACATGACGAAGGACGAGATGTCCAAGATTCTGGACGGGCTGAAGAAGCGGGCAGACCTTGAGGATGCCGCAGACGAGATCCCAGAGGATGCAAACCCGTTTGATGATGCGCCGGAAATGGCGTTCTAGCATTACCTGCTGGCGCATACGTGACATGGTAGGCCATGCGCCTACGCTCTAGATTGACGGTGCGCCGGCAGGATTCAACAGGAGATGATGAGATGACTACTGACGAATTGAAACAGGCACTTAGTAACGCAGTTGAGCAGGCTCCGGACGCCACGATTGCCGACGCAATCACGGTGTACCTGGCAGCAAAGTCAATGATGGACGCCTACTCTGCCATCGCAGACGATGCCAAAAAACTCATTGCGGACGTGATGGCCGAAACGGGCGATACTGCCATCGCAACGCAAGCCGGCAAGGTCAGCATCACGGCAGCGTCAACCAGTGTTTCGTATGACGCCAAAGCAATTGACATCCTCTTGCGTGATGACCCCGACTTGGCGATGCGGTTGGCACCGTACCGCAAGGAATCGCAGCGTGCGGGTACGATGCGCATTACGGGAGCGAAGTGAACGCATGACAGACATTACGCAGTACAGCACGGCGACGGCGCAAAAAATTCTCGAACTGGATGCGTACATCGAACGTATCGAGCGCATGAATGCAACCACGGCGCAGTGCATTGCGAAGCTTGAGGCGCAACTCGCAGCGGTGCCGGTGTCCACGTTGCGCTACATCGTCACGTCGCATCCGTCATTGCCGATTGATGACCGGTTGACGGCGCAGCGGTGGCTAAATAGCCTGGACGGTGACGCATGACTGAGCGCATCAACGCATTTCTTCGCAGCGAGGCGGCACTGCTCACACTGTTGGCGATGGCGCTCATCTCGCAGACTCCGCATACGGCTGTGCTATTCCATCGCCTATCGCCGGTTGCGGATGGCCCGGCGAATCTGGCTACGTGGCTGCACGCAGTCGCATACGCCATTGCGCTAGAATTCGCAACGTTGGTTTTCGTCGTGCGTGGGCAGCGCAAACTCGCCTGGCTGTTTGCCGGTGTGTCGATTGCGGTAAACCTACTGTACTACGCCATCGGTGAAATCACGCCGATTTACGTACTGTCTGCGCTCATGGTGTCGGTTGCGCTGCCATCGTCGATTGCGTTCTACTCGCACAGCGTTGCGGAACATGCCGGCGCAAATCCTACGCAGACTGACGACGAAACTGCGCAGGATGAAACGCCGCAGATTGCGCAGGATGATGCACCGCTGACCTACGTACCGGCTCCGCAGACTGAGCGCAAACCGGCACGAAAGGCCATCCGCAAGCGCAAGCCTGCGAAGCTCACGCCAGAACAGCGGCGGGCGCAGATTGTCGAGTCAGGGATGGACGATGCCGCAGAGATTGCGGCGCAATTCAGAGTCAGTATGCGCACGGCGCAAGCGGACATTGCCGCAACCCGTGAAGCAATGATCAACACAAACGGAGTGTCAGAACATGAGTAACGTGAACACGTACAAGGCGATTAGTTTCCTCATGACGTTCCTGCCGGAACCAGTGGGCGACTACATGAAGGCGGCGCAGGCTCATCTGCTCGAATTGGTAGACGAATACAATGCACTTGCGCCGGATTGGGATGAATCGCCGGACAAAGCAGTTTGGTGCGCCATTCACGCCAACGGGCTGCAATACTGGTTCGATGCTGAACCGGTGACGACGGACGGATACAACGGATGGCACAACAAAAGCGCATGGAATGATTTCTACCGTGAAATGGAGTTGCCGCTGGGCATTGACTGGCGGCTCTGCAAGTGGCAGCGCCCGGAGGTGACAAAGTGAGCGCAACTCTCGCAACTCTCGAAGCGGCCGCAATGGCCGCAGTAGGCGCAACGTGCCGCATCAATCGCAATCGTGTAACGGTACAGGCATCGGCGCATGATGTGTTTGTCGTCGTGGTCATCGTCATTGTCGGCGCTGTGCTGCTGTGGCTACCGGCCTCTGCGCAGGACATCGGCGGCGCAACGAGTGACAGCCTGTACCTGCCAGCCGTGTCGTGGACGTTCCCGACATGGTTCACTGACGCAGATTTGCAACAGGCGCAGAGTGACGCAGGGTACGATGTGGACACTGCGCAGATGCACACCGTCTGCACGCTCGATGCCAGCGCAACGCCGCCGCATGATGTGCGGTACAGTTCGTGCGAACAGTATTACGTTGATGGGCAACCGACCGAGGGCACGTCACACTACATCTGGTGGCTGCGGCTGAACGATGGCAAGGTGCATAGCATCGAGGTCGGCGGGACAATGGTCAGCGCAAGCGGCACGGATGCGCCGTGCTATGTGGATGGTGACGGGGAGGTTAGCTGCGGATGATTGACACATGGAAATTGCAAATTGTTATCGGAGAAACAATGCCGGATAAGAACTTGGTTCACTCATCCGTGCGAAAGGCCGGGAAGCAACCAGACTTCATCAGGGTAAACATACTGCGTGTTGAAACGCATAGCGATTACGCAGATTTGGAAGTAGTCATGGGATACAGCGCCAGTCGTTTTGTGCACAGTATCCCTAGCTATGCTCCGCCAAAAACGTTAGACGACAAAGTTGACAATGGGCGTTCTAACGGCAACAACATATTGCGTCTCAAGTGGTTAACCAGAGTGGTCGAGATGCTCAACAAGAAATCTACCAACTTGGCCGCGGGGCTGGTATTTATTGCGGGCGTGAATGATTTTGAATTTGGCACTGGCATTGATTGCGCATGGGGAGTTTTGCCGGTCAGAGTGCATGACGAGCACGCCAAGATAATAGCGCAAATGCCACCCAAGTAACACACCACACAATAGACGTGCCGGCCACCTAGCGACAGGCAACCGGCACTCACCAGCGGCGGGATAGCGCCACAGGCTACGCACAGAGTAGCACACGCAATCCCGCCGCACCAAGCAGCGGGACTTTTGTTTTCAGGAGATAGACGATGTATCAGCGCAGACTCGTTGACACGCAGTATGTACCACGTAAGCGCACGGCACAGTGGCCGTTGACCATGATCCATATCAGCGCCGGTGTCCTGGCAATCCAGATTGCGGCATGGTTCGTGTTGGCAATTGCCGGTAGCCCGTGGCGGTTGGTCGTGCTGATGTCAGGCGGGCAGGTTGTCGTTGTGTGGGCAATTGTCATGGCATGGAGCATCAAGGAGTTGCGATGAAACGAAACGACCGTGCCACGCCGAACTTCGTGCCGCCGACAGCTCCGCAACCAGTCGCCACGCCGTCACCGGCCCGGCCAGCGCCGACAGCTGACAGCGTTAGCGCAAAATGGCGTGACAATCTTGGCGCATGGATCGGCGTGACCGTGCTCCTGTCGGCAGGCTATGCGTTGCTCCGCATCGGTGCGGCTAACGTCGGCATTGTGCCGCTACCAGGTGCCGAACATAGCGCATGGTCGTTCGGCGTATTCACGCTCATCGGCGGTGTGGCGTTCGGTTGGTTGATGGCGTGGCGGTCATCACTGGATGAACGGGAGCGACAGGGCGAGATTGACGGCATGGTGGCACGCATCGAGGATGATGCGGAGTACATCGAACAGCTAGAGGAAAAGGTCACGGAGTACCGCAGCCTGTACGAGAATGCCGTGCGGGATTTGGCAGAGTCACGGGCCGCACTGCATCAGGCGATGGGGCGCAACTCGGACAAATACCGTGCGCCAGAGGAAGAAACCGTAACGGCATCGGTCGAGCGTGACGCACAGTTTCTACTGCAACTTATGTACTCTGGACAGCCGGCAGGGTGGCAGTCTGTCACAGGAAAGTACAACGATTGGAACCGGAAGAAATGGGAAGCCGCACGGGATTTGCTGGAAGCTGCTGGATGTATCAGTACAGTCGGCAATCAGACGAAACCGAGCGAGTTGACGCATCAGGCGGCAGTGTCGAAACTGGGCGCATACTGTCACTCGGAGTGGGATTCGTAATGGGAATCCCATCCCAGTCCAGAGGTAGCCCATTAGCCCATCCCACTGTTGGGGCAGGGAGGTAGTAGTGAATCAGCTAACGAGAGTGAGTCTGTACATGCTGGCAGCGTCGGGCGTTTGCCTGCTGTTGGCGGCACTGGAATCGCTGACAGGTATCGTCAGTTGGCTAGCACCTAGCGAGGCGCACGCATTCGGACTGTTGGTCATCGGCGTTGTCTGCACAACGATTGTACGGAGTTACATTCGTGGCGCAATCGCCATGCCGAGCGTGCGCCGGTTGGTCATGCCGCAGCCGAAACAACGCTACGCACAGCGCACACGGAGGGTAATATGAACATTCCTGGCGAGAATCCGCAGATATTCTACCGGGTTGTCGAGTCGATGACCGTGCGGTGGATGCAACAGGGGATGCTTACCACCGACGATGACGGAACCAAACGGTATTTCCCGCACTCGGATTGGATTTGCATCCGTAGTAGTGACGCTCATCATCT
>CALMSM010000262.1 GCA_937872425.1 uncultured Candidatus Saccharibacteria bacterium | reverse complement strand
GATGGCCGACCCGAGGACCGAAAAATTAAAACTTTCTGCTACTAAGATCATATTAAATGGTTCGCTCTAGCTGGGGTATGGTCAAGTCTACCTTACTCCGCAAGAGTTACCCCGAAGCACCCGTCAGCTCACTTTTTCTTTTTGGCAATATGCAAGAGCTGGCGTTTCAGCAAGAAGTGGACAATAACCCTGCTAAGCGTCACCATGTACGATTCTGGCGAACACCAAAGGGCGGGTGGCTACTCCCAGGTGGCTTTGCAGCGGATTGGCTTGGTGCCGCAACTTATGATCGGAGTGTTGGGTTTTCAACGCTAACTTTGCAAATCACGCACAAAATAGAAGAAGACACAGACATTGAGAGGGATTATGTTGTTTCAACTGTGCTTGCAGCAAGCCCCAAAGCAACGGTCTATGTTCACAAAGATTACTCCACTGGCTATCACTGCAAAAACGGAGGTGGTGACGCCATCACTACAGATGGTGCACTCCCGTTCATCGATCTCCGTAATGTCTAATCCATTGCCTGGGCAATTATCTGAACAATGTCGCCTAGCTCTGCAAGTTTCCCCTGGCCTTCATAACCACAGGCTAACTCGCCAATACGTGGCGTGATTATCCTGTAGCCATCTTCTTCTAGCTGTGCAATGTTTCGCTCTACGGCAGGCTGGCTGAGCATGTGGCCATTCATAGCAGGCGCCAGATACTGCCTCACATTTGGGCCTAGCGCCAAGAATGTCTCGGCTAGTAGACCTGTGGCCATACCATGGGCCAAGCGGGCAATCGTGGCAGCAGTTGCAGGGGCGACAAGCGCAATGTCTGCCCAATCAGCAAGCTCTATATGGGCTGGATGCCAGACATCACTCAGCGCGTCTGTACTAGTATATACTTTGCCGCGTGACATGACTGCAAGACTCGCCGGAGTGACGAACTGTTCGGCGGACTTCGTCAGAATAGATTGCACTTCAAGCCCCTCATGCCGCAACCGTGCCGCCAAATCAGGTGCACGAAGCGCAGCAATTGACCCAGACACTCCGAGGAGTAGGTGGTTCCCTGCCTCAGACATTTTGTGCCTTTGCTGGCCACACCTGTGAAGCAATTCGTCGCGCAACAGTGGTTGTCTCACCCTTTATAGTCGTTACTGATCCGTTCCCCCTCACTAGATACACCGTGCGCTTGTCACCTATATCCTGGAGGTCATTGGCTATACACAAGTCTGTCTTAGCAATGTCAATTTGTTTTGCTGCCGCTTCCATGAGTTCATCGTGAGGTGCTCCACTTAACAGTTTGAACCCAACAATAGTAGTATCAGGTCCAAAATGACCGCGTAGCATGGGCAGAATTTTTGGAACTGGGACCTGGTGTATATCCAAACACGGTGCATCTGAGCTAAGCTTACCCCGTACAGGTTCGCTTGGGGTGAAGTCGGCCACAGCAGCTGCCTGGAGCACTAAGCGTGTAGCAGGTATGCTCAGCAACCGCTGTCGTAGGCTTTCAGCAGAGGTAAACGTTTGCCGTTCAATGCCGTCAGGTACATCAAACCTGCCGTCAACTAGCTCAGAGGCCAATAGAAGCACTCGGTGCCCCATTGTGGCATATTCCGCTGCCAAAGCATGCCCGAAGCTCCCGGTGGATACGTTAGACACGAACCGTATGTCATCAATGGGCTCCATCGTCGGCCCCGCGGTCACCACCACATCCGGACAACAAGATTCTTGAGTGCTTTGCATCGTCATACCCTCCTAAACTGCCATGTCCTCAGGGAATAGCCCGATTGCTTGCCTGCCGCTCATGTGTGCCGCAAGCGTTCGCTGCATTGCTTCGTCACCAGCCAGTGATGTAAACGCACGTTCATGGAACACCTCTTGGGGCAATATTCTGTCGAATACGGTTCTAATGTCAGTGTCCGTATCTGGGTGGTCGGCAATCACACGAATCCGCTCAAGGCGCATGTGTTCTGCGTGTGCCGCGACAGCAGCACCAGTGGCAAAGTCGCCAATCTTTGGCAGCGTTTCTTCCCAGTAACGCTCTTCTTTCTCCAAGACTACCGGCTCAATACCTCGTATGACCAAGAGATCACCTACCCAGTTTGCGTGGTCGGTCTCTTGCCCAGCTATGATGTGCAGTAACCTCTCCGCATGGCTTCCGGGTTCTGCTAACGCGTTGGCAAAACTTTGGATTCTCTCTGCAGCTGTCACCTCGCCGTGGTATTGCTTCTGCAGCCATTCCTGTAACAGTTCGGGGTCCTGCCGTGTATCTGCCCACCATTGTTCGCTAGTGCGTGTTTGGGTTTGTAGTGCTTCCATGCTAGTTCTCCTTACTTAGTGTTAACGCCACTACAATACGCCCGGTGAACTACAATTGAATATATTGTCTACTATCGGTTGTAGACATATGATATATTGTGAGTATGGATACTATCTCTGCCTGGCTTCGCTCCTATGGTCTAAATGATACCGAAATAGCTGTGTACTTATACTTACTTGCTCACCCAGAAGCCAAAGTTGCGGACATTCAACGTCATACGAGCCTTGTACGTACCACAATCTATTACGCATTAGCACAGCTTAAAACTGATGGGCTCGTATCTGAGAGCCAACAGAACAACGTCAAAACGTACCGTGCGGCAGACGCGACTACGCTTGAACACCGCCTAGAGACCAAAATTGTAACCCAGCAGAAGAAGCTGCAGCAGCTGGATGACCTAAGACCACTATTCGAACAAATACAGAAGCAACGCCCAAAAGACACCGAGTCGTTTGTCGCTCGATTTGAAGGTACTGGTCCAGTTAAACAGGCTATTGAGCACGCATTCCGATGTGAGTCAAAACACTGGCATGTCGTAGCTTCTCGTCATAACTTTCTCTATCACAGCAGCAAGGCGTACCAACAGTACTATCTAGAAGAACGTAAACGCAGAGGTATCACTGCCAAAACTCTCTGGGAGCCCACCGACGACCTCAAGATTCCATCAGTTCAAGACATATTCTGGCGAAACCCTCGCCTGCTCCCACGGGAGTTCCGTGGTGCGTTTACATCGCTCGTCATCCTCTATGATGATACAACGCTTATTATTGACCCGTACGAGCAGCGAACTGCGCATGCGATTCATAATAAACAAAGCACTCAGCTACTCCGCATGCTCCTCGAATCAGCCTGGAAATCTGCAACACCGATAAACAACTTAGTCGTCTCGTCGTAATACAGCAATCTCTACGTCTGTCATTTCTTGTATGATGTCTCTAGCACGTTCAGGGCTTGGGTGCGCATACAGCTCATCACACAACTGCAGATAGGCTGTCATGTCGTCGGGGGTTGCTTGCTGGCTGAATATGCCAAATGCCTGAGCAATTATGTCGC
>CALMSM010000261.1 GCA_937872425.1 uncultured Candidatus Saccharibacteria bacterium | reverse complement strand
CGCTAGACCCGTCCGACGTGGTGATTGGCGATTCTGCGCGCGGTGCGTACATGCTGTGGGATGATTCAGCCGGCACGCTACGCCTCGGCAAAACGGGCGCAAGCACAACGAGCCTGTACCTGTCCGGCACTGACCTGTCGTTTCGTGTCAACGCAACGGAGCGGGTAAGCCTGTCCGGTGCGGGCGTGCTGAGCATCAAGGATTCGGGCGGCTCGGCTGTCTTCACGTTCGACGCATCGGCGGGTGCGGAGTTCACCAAGCCGCTGACCATCGGCACGAGCGGCGGGATATATCAGGGCACCGGCACGTTTGCCAGCCCGACAACCGGGTTGAAAATTTGGCGTGACAGCGGCGTCGGGCGCATTGGCGGATTCAACAACAGTACTCTGCAATGGACGGCAGACACAACTGGGCGGCTTTATGCCGGGTATATGTCGTCATCTAGCACGACAAACAAGTATGCGTTGCGCCTAGCTCGTGACGGCGTGCGCTTGGTAGCAGAAGCTTCTGGATCGTATGCGGTATCGACTTCGGCATCGGCAATTCGCTGGATATACAACTCAACTGGTGACGTTGACACTGATATCGGGAGTGGAGAAACGTATACGGCGCTCTATTCCTACAACAACACCACAAGCAACACGATTTACACGGGGCTAATGTCATTTGTTGGAAGTGCAATTTATACAACAAAAGACAGCACCGTCTACCTGACCGCGCAGCACTGGACGGGCAGCGTTACCAAAGCTGTCGATTTCATTTTGACGACGTACAAAAGCACCGGCAACACGGTCGCATACTGCAATGCTGACCGATTCTACTTGACAAAGGCATTGCAATTCGACGAGATGACCGCGCCGTCTGCACCATCGGCGAACGGCGTGTTTATCTACGCAGAGGACAACGGCAGCGGGAAAACGAGATTGATGGCGCTGTTTGCCAGCGGTGCAGCGCAACAGATAGCAATTCAACCGTAGGGGGACACATGAGCAACAAAACGAGATATGCCAGCCGTGCGCAGGACATGGCGGCGATCTTCAGCAACCTGAGCGATGACATCGGCGCATTGCAAGCCATCTACTTCGACCGTGGCTATGGCAGCGGCGGGGCAGACGAGTTGACCGACGCCGATGTCGAGGCGCTGGGCATCACGGCGGCGGACGTGGTTGGCATGATTACGTTTGCCGGTGCGCTGGAAACGTTCATGGCGGCCAACCGTGGCTACCTGAGCAAGATGAGGAATGACCTATGAGCGCACAGGGCGAACGCATCAACGCACCGGAGCGCATTACCGACGCCATGCGCAGGATTCAGGAAGCGGCAGACCGGCTGCAACTGGAGGCGCAGGCTCTCCAGTTCGGCGCACGGGCGGCGCTGGATGTGCCGGATGGGTGGACGTGGGATGGTAGCGGATGGGCGGAACCGTCAGCGGAAGAAGTAGAGGTAGCCAGCTAGGCTCCAGCCGGCCACGGCGATGA
>CALMSM010000260.1 GCA_937872425.1 uncultured Candidatus Saccharibacteria bacterium | reverse complement strand
CGAACACGATAAGTTTCTGCAGAAAATGATGGGCCACAACCGCTTTGAGCGCCGTGTGCTCGGTAGGCAATTCTTTGATGCGGCTGCAACAGCGGCTGAGTATCCCTATAAAGAAAGTCTTACCTATAAAAGGCTAGTCCCACAGGACGAACATGGTGTAACTTACCTGTTTTTGTTTGTGGGTGGCCAAAACACAGAGCGTGAATATCGCCAAAAGGTGTTGTACGCAACAGCCCTAGCCGCGAAGCAAGTCATGCCACAGAACAACATGCTAATAGCCGTAGCTACCGAGTTACACATGGTAAAGACTCCTAGCTGTAGTTTTGAGTGGGTTATGTTTGACATGACGGCCGATGAGTTTGAAAAAGAGTTTGGTGATGAAGCGCGTGAGTATCGGGAGAAGCTGAACATTTGGAAAGAAGCCAAAGCCTACAAGAGTCAAGCGTGGGAATATCCTAGCGACGCACGCAAGCAACATACCAAAAAGAAGACGAGCAAATAATAACTATATCTATATGGTTGACTTGTAGGAGCGCAACGTAAGCATGGGACAGGGTTGTTTGACGCAGAAGACTTGAGTTTTATTCAGCAATCTTTTCGTAGTATTCAGCACGAGCTGGTGCATCTACAACATTCTTTGTGCTGGAAACTGGGACATTGCTGGTTCTAGGGGCGTTCCATTGAGCTACCCCGCCATGATGAGAGCATGCACCTCTTCCGGTTGCACAAGACGGTGAGTATGTACCATCTTGGCATAATGTACAGTACCCAGTTACTTTCTGCTCGTACGTTGTTACTTGTTCAGTATGTGATTTTTCAGGTACTGCTGGGTGGTAAACGTAAGTTTTATAATTGACATTATCAACTGTGCAGTTTGATTTAACGCTGGAGCCATCACAGGCGGGCTTGGGCTGTGGTGCCAAGTTGGCAACAGAGGGGGTGGTCGCAGCCGTAGAGTTTTGGCTACCAGTGTTATTTGATTTTGGACCATTACCACCTGCTATTACTGATAGCAAGATAACGCCGGATGTTATTGCACCTATGGTACGTTTCT
>CALMSM010000259.1 GCA_937872425.1 uncultured Candidatus Saccharibacteria bacterium | reverse complement strand
TATTAAAGTCCGGTCACCACTAAACATTTCGCGCTCATCAACAATCGGTTCAAGCCCAAAGTGTGTTCGGACTTTATTGAAGCTATCCTTGCAATCCGGAAGGATAGCGTCATCCGGCGGTGGTGACCACCAGGAAAATGGCAGCCCGTCTACGCTCCCAGTGGTATGAGCCACACCCACGACTGGCACACCATATACCTGCGCTGAGGTACGTATGGTATCCCTATAGTCATTCACCACGACATTGGGCTTGAAGTGCTTCATAGCTTCGATTTCTTTTTGAGTTGTGTCATAAACCCACTCGACATCATAAAATCCCAGTCCGCGTAGCCGTTGGGCGTGTCTGAACGCATGAGAATATAACGGAAACTCGTACGGAGGTGGCGTGGTGACTGCTGGTCTTGTGGGTATAACGTACACCTCACTAGCCAACCCTAGACTCCCAATTTCTTGGGCATACTTCTCGGAAGTCACCACACCAACTTCGATACCTCGATGTACCGCTTCTTCGGCGAGCGCCATAGTCCGTGTAAAATGGCATCGGCCACCATCCCAAAAGCTCATCATCATTCTGGTGTTACTCGCGTCAACCTCAGACATAATCACTCCAATGCGCCTGCCCATACGCTATGTTTGCCGGGGTACCTAGGTCGAGGATTTCACCCAACACGTCGAACACCTGAATATCGTATTCCGTGGAACGGGCCGCACTGAGCGCGACATCATCACGAAAACTCACCGGCTTACCATCACTCCGAAAGCGATTGCAAAGCTCCGCATAACGTTCCATAGCAATCGTTGTTGCAGCTGCGCTGGTAAGCTTCCTGAGGCCAGGCATGCTTTCGCATGGTGGTTCATCACGACCATAGCACCAAAGCAATCTGTCCGTATTCTCTTCTGCGATTATCTTTTCTAGATCAGTGGTCCGTTCCGTAACCATACTTGTAACCCCCATGGTGACATCAGCCCCGCTATTGGCGTGCTGTCTATTCATCGCGGCCAGCGACTCCCAAGGCAAAAAGACGTCTCCGGGCACAATCATTCCTTGCCCTCGGAGGTTACCAGCCTCAATCGCCTGCAATATTGCACCGTCAACACCCAGTGGGACTTCTTCTGCAGAAAAATCGTATGATGTGCTATCATCTGCTCGCCAATTGTCTTTGCTTAAATGTTGCGTTATCTGGTCTGCATGCACTCCAACACAGAATACAAAACGTCGAAAGCCAACCGATTGGAGCCCTTCAAGCACTACGTCCAACACTGCCCTTCCGTCGTCCAGCTCAATAAGATGTTTCGGAATTAAGCCATGGGTGACATCGTGGGCGCGGGTCGCCCGACCTCCTATGGGCATGAGAACGGACACGTCCTTAAGCCATTCGTCATCTGGGTACGCAGACAAAGCTCGAGGGACTTCAGCGGCGCTCATCCGACTACCTTCAATTTGCCCACGTGGTCAAATAATTCTTGAAAAATCTGCATGCACCTCAAGAACAGTGCGGTTGTTTCCACCTCATTGCTAGCATGATGTGGCAGCATCGTAGCAAAATGAAGCGCCTCTGAATACAGCCCTCTCATAAACTCTTGTTCTGTAAAATGTTGCTGTGTCGCGGAAAGGACCTTGGTATGTGATTCCGGAATTTCGATCTTAAATCTGTACCCATCATCATTTTTCTGCAACAAAAATTGACCTTTGGCAATCTGATTGTAGCCGCCATGGAATGAATGAAGTATCTTGCCATAATCGTATTCAATAGGCATGCGCGGTTCTCCGTTTGGGTCAACGAAATATAGCCGGCTCTGCTGTAATAGAATATTGCCAAAATGAAGGTCACCATGAATAAGACCAAGCCGGTCTGGAGTCAAATAGTTACGAAGCGCTTCGCTATGTTGAATTTGCTCCATATAATGTCCTGGCGAGTGCAGCACCAAGCCGTTGACCGTATGAGCAGGCGCTTCCAAAAGGTCCTTTAGATAATCGTATTCCTTGGCCTCCGCCGTGCGCATCTGGTACTTTTCTTCATAGAATTGGTCAACTTCTTCTCTGGCTGCATTTATAGGGCCGCTACTACTGAAGAGCAACCTATCCATCTCAATAGCTTTGAGTGTCAAATTAGCAATGCTGCCTGCGGTCTCTTCCGAAGAATCTGTTTCAGCGAGCTGGTCCAATGTTAGTGCATTTTCGATATATGGGAGCACGAGCATAGAAAACTGAGCATTGGAATGTTTGCCCACCAAATCTGGGTGCAATAGCGCTGTTTTAGCTCGCTGATACCACGTTATCTCTTTGGAAACCGTATTTTTTTTCTGCTTGCCATATTCGGCTTTAATCATGAACCTGCCCTCATCCGTGCTCACCATGTAAAGAACAGGGGCGGTGTTATGTGAGTCAATCATCTTAAATTCGTATCCATTCAGCGCGTCAGAAATTAGCTGCTTCATGTCATCACGAGAACTCGGTGCAATCGAACTCACCCGAGAAATCACCTGTCTGAGATTGTTATCGCTCATCTTAGAGAATGGTATATACTACTCGATAAGAATAGGCAAGCCGTAAAAGCCGTCTTAACCAAAGGAGCAACGATGTCAGAACCCACTTTGCCACTATGGAAACGAATCAGTCAAAAAAGTGTTTATAGGGGCAGGGTGCACATTGTTGAACACGCGGCAGAGCTACCGAGCGGTGAACTCACCAGTTATGAGGTCGAACATAGTGACACATGCTCTGTCGCAGTCCTAATCGAAACACCGGAGCACGAGATTGTACTTGCTCACCAGTTTCGATTCCCTCTTGATAGATGGATATACGACCTGCCGGGTGGCGCAAAGCTTAAAAACGAGAGCATTGAAGAGGCCGCCGTCCGTGAATGCCGAGAAGAAGTAGGGCTTGCACCCAAGAAACTACACAAGCTGCACACCTTTTATCCAAATCCGGCACGTACTGACTGGCCGGCTCATCTCTTCTATTGTAATGACTATGATGAGGCCAGCATTTTAACGAACGATCCTTCAGAAAATGTGTCGAAAGTTCATATGAAGGTTGACGATTTTAAAAAACTAGTAGATAATCAAGAAATCGTAGACCCTGGACTGCTTATAGCATGGTATGCGGCACGTGAAAAAGGCTTCGTTGAGATTTAACAGGAGGTGCGCCGATGTTATTATTCCTAGACACAGCAGACATGCGCGAGATAAAGAAATACTCAAAGCTCATTGATGGCGTTACCACAACGCCAACCATAATAAAACGGGATGGGATGAGCAGCGAGGCATTTATGACCAAAATGCATGCTGATTTTCCTGAACTTGAAGTACACATAGAGGCGCTTGCAGAAGATGCACACAAAACTGAATTGCTCGTAAAAGAATTTATGACAAAACCCTGGTACCGTCCGGATAAGGTTGTATTTAAAATTCCTATTTCCTTAGATGGAATCCTTGCCACCAAAAACTTAAAATCTGCTGACGCATCGATACGAGTCAATCTCCACATGGCGTTCTCTGCTGCGCAATCATCGCTTGCCTTGCGAGCCAAACCAGATTACATATCCCCTTTAATCGGTCGGTATGCCGATAGAGTAACCGGACTTCACGGACATGAGATGAGGGCACCGGGCAACGATCCTGGTTTTGATTTACTCAAAGACATACTTGTCTCTAGCGCGCTAGAGGCAAACACTACGCACATCCTCGCCTCCTCACTCAGAACTGTTCATGACTTTGTCACGGCTGTTGTACTGGGGGCTGGAGCAGCAACACTACCACCTGCTGTTCTGGGCGAAGCTCTTGGTCACCCACTGACAACTGAGGGCGTCGGCCAGTTCTGGCAAGACCTTTTGGCTGTATGAGCGAGCTGCTCCAGTTTAGATTCAACAAGACAACGAGTCGTGATGTCACCATTTATATAGGGCACGGGATGACCGAGGCGCTATGTGATGCTATTGACCGATGCAATCCTGACAGAGTTTTTATCGTTTACGACGAGGCAATCCCAGGCCACTACTGCACGTCGCTTACAAATAGCATCAGATCTCGCGGTTACAAAGCCCATACCATTAGCATTGAGGCTGGGGAGACTGCCAAAAATCTTCAGTCCGTGGTTGACATAAGTAATGCATTTTTTGATAGTAGGGGCACAGAAAACAGCCTCATTATTCCTCTTGGCGGAGGTGTTGTCGGTAACATCGCGGGGCTCTTTGCATCAATTGTATACCGGGGCGTCGGTCTCATCCATGTACCGACAACTTTGCTGTCACAGCTGGACAGCGCTGCCGATGTCAAGCAGTCCGTTAACTCAAATAGAGTCAAAAATGCAATAGGCGCTATTAGGGCACCCGACTCAGTTATCGTAGACACTGCATATCTTGGCTCTTTGAGTGATCGTGAACTTCGCTCGGGCATCGGCGAAGCAGTGAAGCATGGGCTTGCCCAAGACACAGCATTTGTTGATTTTTTGGTTGACGCAAATATAAAAGATGAAAATACACTACAGAATATTATTAGCACAACGCTGCACCTTAAAATTAATCATTGGAAATCTGACCCAAGTTTATGGGATGACAATAATATGCGTACTAAGCGCTTGACTCATTTGGGGCATACCACTGGCAAAATTCTTGAGATGCTCGACCTTGATCATCTAACACATGGCGAAGCAATTGCTCATGGCATGTCTATCGAGGCCTATTTGGCCTACCTATTGGGCTATCTCGATTTAAAATCTGCAAATTGGGTGCATTCTGTGCTTGCAGCATTGGAGCTATTTTACCCTTTAAGCAAAAAACAATCGACCGAGAACACCGTTGATGCTCTGTATGCACATGGAAAAAACCCAGTTTTTGCCTTACTCAAGGCGCTTGGTACCTCCCAGACCGTATCCACAACTGCACCCAGGAAACTTGTACGCAAAGCTGTTGCCTGGCATCATACCCAACTACAACACGAACGTACTTGATATGTGTTAGAGTACCCTTATGGAAAAGTTTGCGGTGTTTGATATTGATGGGACGTTGATACGATGGCAGTTGTATCATACTGTCGTTGATAAACTAGCAAAAGCTGGGCAGTTGGGAGAGAAAGCACAAGCAAACCTACATGATGCAAGAATGCGCTGGAAGCGCCGTGAGCCTGGCTATTCGTTTCGTGACTACGAAATCGCCCTTATCACGACTTACGAAGATGCCGTAACTAGAGTAAGACCAAGCGTGTTCGATGCGCTCATCGCGGGAGTTATTGGTGAGTACAAAGATCAAGTCTATACATACACCCGTGACCTCGTGACACGCCTCAAAGACGATGATTACACTCTTCTGGCGATTTCAGGCTCCCATGAAGAGCTTGTAGCGGAAATCGGCAGACACTACGGGTTCGACGACTGGATTGGTACCACGTATGAACGCGAGGGTGACACGTTTACTGGTGACAAGTACGTGGCAAGCCATGACAAACAGGCCGCACTCCAGCGGCTTATTGGCAAACACGGGCTTACGCTCGAAGGAAGTTACGCCGTCGGTGATAGCAAGAGTGATGCACCCATGCTCGCCATGGTAGAGCACCCAATCGCATTCAACCCAGACCAAGACCTGTTCGACCTAGCACAAGCTAACAGATGGCCAATCGTCGTTGAGAGAAAGAACGTCATCTACCAGCTGGATCCGGGCTCTTCTGGTTCTGGCTACGACCTTACCCAGCCAACGTAGCTCATCATCAGCGTTATGTTACGCTTTTTTGCGCAGGCCAACGATACCGACCCCAACTCCCATCAAGCCAAGCACCAAACCAGCAATGCGCCCAGTCTTTGGTTTTGAATTATAGTCAGCGATTTTGGCATAGCTTGCGTCTGATATAGGACAATCGTTTTTATCTGGGTCTACAAATCCCGATGATGGTGCATTTTCGGCTACACATACCGTTTCTGGCTTTGTCCCATTCAAAAACAGAAATGCGACTATGGCTACAACGATAAGTAGTACTGCAGCGCTTAGTGTTGATTTTTTATTCATATATGTTCCTTGGTCTCATTAGGTTATGCTTGGGATTATACATAAAAAGAGCCCCATGTATACGGGGCTCTTTTGTTATTAACCTCAGGCTTGCTAAGATTATTTGTTGATTTTGGTGACAACACCAGCACCAACAGTTCGTCCACCTTCGCGGATAGCGAAGCGAAGACCTTGTTCCATAGCAATTGGAGCAAGAAGTTTCACCTTGAAAGTGATTGTGTCGCCAGGCATGACCATTTCTTTGTCAGCTGGGAGCTCGACTTCACCAGTTACGTCCGTGGTACGGAAGTAGAACTGTGGTTTGTAGCCCTTGAAGAATGGTGTGTGACGGCCACCTTCGTCTTTGCTGAGGATATAGACCTCTGCGTCAAACTCAGTGTGAGGGGCAACGCTACCTGGCTTACAGATAACTTGACCGCGCTCGATGTCATCACGCTCGATACCGCGAAGCAAGATACCGGCGTTATCACCAGCCTGACCTTGGTCGAGGTTTTTCTTGAACATTTCGATACCAGTTACGACTGATTTCTTAGTGTCGCGGATACCGACGATTTCGACTTCGTCGTTAATCTTGATAACACCTGTTTCGATACGACCAGTAGCAACGGTACCACGACCCTTGATACTAAATACGTCTTCGATAGGCATCAAGAATGGCTTGTCGAGGTCGCGCTTTGGCTCTTCAACGTATGCATCCATAGCAGCAACTAGCTCCATGATAGCGTCTTCGTCAGCCGCAGAGCCTTCGAGAGCCTTAACAGCAGAACCCTTAACGATTGGCGCGTCTTCGTCGAAGCCGTTTTTGGCCAATAGTTCGCGAATGTCCATTTCGACCAGCTCGACCAACTCTGGGTCGGCGAGGTCCATCTTGTTCATGAATACGAGAATCTTTGGCACGCCAACTTGCTTTGCGAGCAAAACGTGTTCACGGGTCTGAGGCATAGGACCGTCAGCAGCAGATACAACCAAGATAGCACCGTCAACCTGTGCAGCACCGGTAATCATGTTTTTGACGTAGTC
>CALMSM010000258.1 GCA_937872425.1 uncultured Candidatus Saccharibacteria bacterium | reverse complement strand
CTCAAACACCCAGCATGGCTCTGGCTTAAGAAGCATGATAAAGAAAAGCTTCCGCCTGTCGATGAAGGCACGCAGGCAATGTTCGATGCTGGCCATAAGTTCGAGGCTTACGGTGAGGCTTTGTTCGAAAATGGTGTAACACTCGGTTTTAAAGATTATAGCGAGTACAGCAGCCTCACAGACCGCACACAGCAAGCGCTCAGTGATGGTGCAACAACTACCATCTTTCAATCTCGTTTCGTATGGGGTGAATATAACTGTCTGCCTGACATTGTTACTGTGGTTGGAGATAACGAAGTAGACCTTTACGAAATAAAATCAAGCACTCGCGTAAAAGATGAGCACCTCTATGACCTAGCGTTCCAGTGTGCGGTTATTGAAGGCAACGGCTTAAAGATCCGAAATATATTTGTTATCTACGTCAACAATGAATATGTTCGCCGTGGAGCTATCAAACCGGAAGAACTCACCAAGATGGACGACGTTACTTCGGCTGTTCGTAATCTCGCAAGTTTTACTGAGTCGAATATGCCTCTGGCAATTGAAACAATGATGAGCGTTACAATGCCCGATCCAAACCCTGTCTTTCTGAGCAAACTCGGTGATAAGAAGCAGTGGCAAGGCATCTACGACACACTTGTCGGCACGCCCAAGCCTGACTATTCGGGTGCTGAGGCGACCATTCAGAAACACGAAATTGATGCGTTCCTCGGCGAACTAGAGTATCCACTGTACTTTCTCGACTACGAAACGATGTCAGCGGTCGTGCCATACTTTGATGGTCACAGACCATATCAACAAATACCGTCACAGTATTCGCTCCATATTCTTGATTCACCAGATGCCGAAATGCGTCACGCAGAATATCTTCACCGAGAGAACTCAGACCCGTCGCTGCCAATAGCTCAGCATCTGGTTGAAGACATCTGCACAAGCGGATCAATAATTACATGGAATATGAGCTTTGAGAAAAAATGTAACACCACTCTTGGGAATCTAAACCCTGAGTTTGCAGAAGATATGACTAAGATTAATGAACGGGTTGTTGATTTGATGATCCCATTCAAACCAAAAAATAGCTGGTATAGTGACCCTCGTTTTGAAGGCTCTGCAAGCATCAAAAACGTGTTACCAGTTGTTGTCCCGTCACTCTCGTACAAAGAACTCGGTATACAAAATGGTGGAAGTGCTCAAGCACTTTGGATGCAGGCCGTACTTGATGAAAGCCGTGAAGATAAAGAGCAAATTCTGGATGATCTGATAAAGTACTGCAAACTCGACACCTTAGCGATGGTAGAGATATATAACGTACTTCGCACGGTCTCCTAGAAACTAGGCAGATAACACTATGGAACAAGTGCGCATCAAAAAACATGCAAACTACCAAGTTTAAACCAGCCCACTTAAAGCAGCTGAACACATCCGTAAGAAACAAAAGTAAAATCTACCTTGATACCTGAAGTTGCTAAAAAGCTTGCAAAACAGTGCCAAATGTGGTAAACTTTAGCAGAATATGGCAATATTGCCGTAATAGTACGAGGAGAATATATGGATTTAGGAAACGGTGTAGAGTTAAATTTTACCAAACTATCAGATGAACAGCTCCAAGCTGCTCGCACAGAACTAGACGCTGCTGGTGAAGCACGTGGTCTTTGGGTGCCAGAAGGTGCCGGACAGATTGCAGTTGTTGAAGCGGTAGAAACAACAGAAGCTGTACGCGCACAGATCTTGGCAAATGCTGAAGCAGACATAGCACATACTAATAGTGTATTTGAAATTATTAACGCCGGTCGACGCAAG
>CALMSM010000257.1 GCA_937872425.1 uncultured Candidatus Saccharibacteria bacterium | reverse complement strand
TTGAGGAGGGTAGCGCCATCAAGGCGCAGCTCGACAAGCTGGCAGAGGAACAGGCGAGCACGACGGCACGGGCGACATTTTTTGAGCAGGCGCACGAGGCACAGGTCAAGAACCTGCGGCTGGCGTGGCTTGCAGCGCAGGACTACGGACTGATAGACACCAAGACCGGCGAAGCAGACCTGGCAAAGTTGCGCCAGGTGGCGCCGGAACTGTTCGTAGTCAAGACAATAC
Organism: uncultured Candidatus Saccharibacteria bacterium; assembly: GCA_937872425.1. Lineage (GTDB taxonomy): Bacteria > Patescibacteriota > Saccharimonadia > Saccharimonadales > CALMSM01 > CALMSM01. The sequence goes on along the minus strand of CALMSM010000257.1, from coordinate 2,538 downwards.
CGACGGCCAACGCCGGCAACGGCGCCAAACAGCCGGGAGCGAGCGATGGCAGCAGCATGAATGCCTTTATTCGTGCGGCCGCCGGCAGGGGCTGATAGTATCAGCCCAACCACAAGTAGGTCACGGCGAGATGCCCCGACCGAGGCGAGACGCCTTCACGCTATCAGTACCTTTCTAACGTGGAGCGTATAACATGCCCTTCAACAGCATCATCTCACGCACCGATGCAGCGGCGCTCATTCCAGAGGATAGCTCACGCGAAATCCTCAAGAGCCTGCCGGAAACCAGCATCGTCATGCAACTGGCGCGCCGCCTGACCGACATGGGCACAGCGCAGCGCCGCCTCCCGATTATGAACGCCCTGGCTACGGCCTACTTTGTGACCGGCGACACCGGCCTCAAGCAGACCAGCGAAATCAGCTGGGCCAACAAGTACATTGACGCCGAAGAGTTGGCCGTCATCGTGCCCATCTCTGAGGCTGTCCTTGATGACAACGCCTTCGACATCTGGGCCGAAGTTCGCCCGGCGCTTATCGAGGCGTTTGGTGTTGCCATTGACCAGGCTGTCCTGTACGGGACCAACATCCCGGCGAGCTGGACGACCAACCTGGGCGCCGCCGGCCTCGTGGCCCTGTCCACCGCTGCCGGCAATACCGTGAGCGCAGCTGCCTATACGGACCTGTATGAAGCCCTGTTGGGCGAGACTGCAGCGGGTGTGTCCGGTTCGCTAGGCCTGCTCGAAGCAGACGGCTACATGGCCACCGGGCACGTCGCCGATACGACGATGAAACGCAAGTTGCGCAACGTGCGCGACGCAGACGGCAATCCCATTTTCCGCACCAACATGCAGGATTCGACCCGTTACGACCTGGACGGCGCACCGATCATGTTCCCCACCAACGGGGCGATCGTAGCGGCCACCGCTTTGGTTGTGTCAGGCCAGTGGAATCAGCTCGTCTACGCCATGCGCCAGGACATCACCTACAAGGTGTTGGACCAGGCCGTGATCACCGATGGCGCCGGCAACATCATATACAACTTGGCGCAGCAAGACATGGTTGCGCTGCGTGCCGTGATGCGCCTCGGTTTCGCCCTGCCCAACCCGATCAACCGGATGCAGCAGGTTGCGGCCTCCCGCGCACCGTTCGCCGTCCTGACCGCTTAACAACAGTGACGGCCTGAAAACCGTCTACCAGTTCTGACTGGTAAAGGAGATCCACATGAGTTTGTATCCACGAGCTGCAGAGTCTGCGCTGGCAAACGTGCCGCGCAGCAAGGGCAGCAAGGTGTTCGTGGTCGATTACGTCAACGGCAGCGACAGCAATCCCGGCACGAAGTGGGATTCCCCGCTCAAGACGGTAGAGGCTGCCTACGCCAAGTGCACCACGCTCAAGAACGACACGGTGCTTCTCGTCGGCAACGGCACGAGCAACCTGGCAACGGCGGCGATCACGTGGGGCAAGGACTACACCCACCTGATCGGCCTCTGCACAGGCGGGCCGGAACCTCGCAGCCGTGTCAAGAGCCCTGTGGCGCTGGCGGCCACGCCGTTCGTCACGTTCAGCGCAAGCGGCTGCATCGTGCGCAATATCAGCTTCTGGCACGAGAGCAGCAACGCTGCGAGCCTGGTCAACGTCCTGGTGAGCGGTGGGCGCAATTCGTTCGAGGGCTGCCAGTTCGCCGGCGGCGTCGGCACGAACAACGCATCGGGCGCGCGCTCGCTGAAGCTGAGCACCGCCAACGCGTCCGGTAACGTGTTCAAGGGCTGCTGGATTGGCCTGGACACCATCACGGCGGTGGCCGGCAACTACCCGCTAGAGTTTGCGGGTGGGGCCATGCACACGGTCTTCGATGACTGCGTGTTCGCCCTCACTGCCGGCGCTACCACCACTGTGCACGTCGTATGTACTGCAGCGGCTGACGTGGGCCGGTTCAACCAGTTCAAGGGCTGCCTGTTCGTGAACGAGGACCCGGCGACCGTGCAGGCGTCTGTCTTCGGCATCGGCGGCGGCAACCTTGACCCGTCCAACCGCATCATCATGCGCGACTGCTGGCAGTATGGCGTCGCCAAGTGGGACAGCAACAACCGAGGCGTTATCACTAACATCACGATTGCCGCCAACACCACCGGTGTCAACACGGGCAACACGCTGATTATCACCAGCAGCTAGGGGGAGCCATGACAGCTACAACGTATACGAGTGGCTACCTGGCAATCCCGCTGACCGGCGCTCTACTGTTCGCCGGCGGTGAGGTTGCGTCTGTGCTGAATCCCGAAGGTGTGCCGCTGGTGATTACAGATGTGAAAATCTTAGTCACCACGCCGTCAACGGGCGCTGCCACGCTCAGCGTAGGCATTGCCGCTGCCGCTACGACCAGCGACAACGACATGATCGACGCGCTGGACATCAACGGTGCCGCGGCCGGCAGTGCCTACCACGGCATGACGGCGCTGGCCGCCAAGGGCGCCGCCCAGGTATGGGGCGCAACCGAATACATCACGGCGACCGGCTCGGCAGATACGACCGGGTTTGCCGG
>CALMSM010000256.1 GCA_937872425.1 uncultured Candidatus Saccharibacteria bacterium | reverse complement strand
ACACTTGACGTAATGTTGAAAATGCGGGGAAGGGTAGCGCAGAAGCGGGGCTGGCTCATCTTGTCTGGAACCTTTGAGAGCAGCCTGGGGTGGTACGCAAGCTACTTCACCCGTTGGCAGGGGGCCAACCCGGAGCGTGGCGCATCGTTCAGCGTGCCAAGCTGGACGAACGTAGCGATATATCCGGGCGGTAGGAATGACCCTGAGATATTGGCCCTGGAAGCGACGTACCCGCATGACCTGTTCCTTGAACGCTTTGCCGCCATTCCCTGCAAGCCCTCCACGTTGGTCTTCAAGGAATTTGACGTGGCTACGCACGTGCTTGAGGAAGTTGTCTTCGACGCTGAGCAGCCCGTCTATCTGGCTGTTGACCCTGGCTACGCACCTGGGGCTTACTGTGTCCTGGCGATACAGGTGCAGGGACAGGAAGACGGGCTAGAGCAAGTCCTGGTGGTGGACGAAGTGTACATGCACGAAGCGACCGGCCCGGAAGTGATTGAGGAATGCAAGAAGCGGGCATGGTGGAAAAACAAGGAAAGCGGGGTGATGGACATAGCGGGCAGGGCGCACATGGCGATGAAGTCCCAACAGGAGGTATGGCGTGACGAGGCGGGTATATGGCTCCAGTCAAGCAAAGTGCCTATCCTTGACGGCATTGCCCGGCATCGAACCTTCCTGAAAGACCCTGGCTCCGGTATGCCCCGGCTCCTGCATTCCCCCTACTGCACGAACATGATTGAGGAATATGCCCTGTACCGGCGACCCACCGACCGGGAAGGAGCGCCGGTCAATGAAGTTCCGATTGACCGCAATAATCACGCGATGAAGGCGATTGCCTACTTTTTGTACAACCGATATGGAGCGGTAGAACGTGCCGAACGCAAACCAACAAGAGTCCCCATCCTCTAAACGTCCCAAGCCCGTCTGGACAGACGAAATGAAGGAGGCTGCTCGCCAACGGATGATTGAGCGGAATAAGAGTGGAACCATGAAGCCGATGAGCGAAGAAGCCCGGCAGAAGGCGCGAGAACGGATGGCGGCAATAACTGAGGCTCGACGGGCAGCGTTCCCCCCGCCGAATGCGCCGAAGCCTGAACCAGTCCCCGAACCAGCCCCTACGCCGAAGCCTGAACCAAAGCCAGCCCCCGCCGTGTTTTTCTTCGATGTGCGGCTTTCGGCAAGGACAATGGGCCGTCTGCAATGCCTGCTCGACGCCAAAGATTTCACCTTCATCGACCATGACGACCTGATTGCATGGCTTATCAGGCAAACGGCGGAGCACAACCGGCTTGCCCAATGGCACCTGAACATGAGGTATCAGCATGAGCGTGAGGAGGCTTTGTGAGTGCGGACGCCCCGCCGTCGCCCTGGTGTTCGTGCCCCAACTGACGAACCAGCAGGAGAGGATGCTTATCATTCGCTTCTACCTGTGCTACTCTTGTCTGCATGACGAGATGGATGCCGACATGCAGGCAGGAATTGACCTATGCCGAGTAGAACTCCCCGACCCCTGGCGACGAATTCCCCTGACGACCTGTTGACGCAACGGGCCGAAAAGACCAAGAAAGCCTGGGCAGACCGGGACGACGCACTAGACAAAGCAGCCGACCACTACTGGAACGTTGGCCTTTCTCGCGACGAAGGGGAGATTTATCGCGTCCGCGTCACGGACGGGCAAGCGGCGGCAGACCTGATTGGCGACTTGCTGAGCGCGCAAAAGCTGACCGTGAGCGTGCCAGCAAGGGCAGACACGAACAAAGAGAGGCAATGGGCTGAGAAGGTTGAGGCGTGGCTACAGGCGTGGCTCCGCATCACCGAACGCAACGAAGGGGTGGAGCTGGTGCATGAACTGAGCATCGACGCCGTGCTTAACGGTGCGTGCGTAGTGCGTGTCCTCATGCTTCCTGAGCGAATCAAGGACGTGGAAGACGGCGACCTGAGCTTGTACCCCCTGGTGCTGGAACCACGAGACTGGCGCAACTGCTACCCCGTCTACTCCCGAAGCAGGGTAACGGAAGTGTTTGAGTGCTACGCTACCACGGCGGGCGACCTACGCAGGGCATGGCCGAACGCTAGCATTCCCGAAGCGTGGAAAGAGCAAGACGAAGTGGAGATGTGGGAGTGGTGGGACGAAAAGGAAAAGGCGTTTTGGGCCAAAGGCTCGACCTTCAAGAACGCCGGGAAGGGCAGCGGGTACGCGTGGCTGATGAAGCCGACTGAGCACCGCTACGGTTGCTTGCCCTATTCCATTCGCACCGTGCGCGGGCAGGCCAAGCGTAGGGGCGACCCTGAACGATTGGCTCCGTCTCTTATGCAGTCCTGGGCACCAGTGCTCGACGTGCTGAACCTTGTCGAATCGGCCAAGATGACAGCCGCCTTGCAGTACATCAACAGTGCATGGGTGGTCAACACGAACCGCAACGACTTCAAGCTCGACCTGAGCAACGGAGCGGTCAACTACCTGTACCCTGACGAGAACGTGGCGGCCTTGACGAAAGCGACCGTGCCCGTTGACCTTATGAGCGTGGCGCAGGAGTGGCAGACGCGCTTCCAGCGTTCCAGCTTGCCGACCGCCCTCTACGGCGAGAACATTGGCCCCAACATGGCGGGCTATGCCATTGCCCTGTTGTCTGAGAGTGGGCGGCGCATCCTGTTGCCCGTCATTGCGGCTGTGAAGCTGAGCATTGTTGACGCTTGCTACGTGGCAATCAAGATGGCGGCGGGCCTGTTCGGACAGACCATGCGCGGGTATGGGCAAGACCTGACCATTCGCTTGCCGCAATTGTCGGTGGACGCCAGAGAAGTGCTCAAGGAATTTGACCTTGACCCGAACGACCTTTCCCACGTGTGGATTGACGCCAACCTGACCAACCCGTTGCCGCAGGACGAGGAACGGGAAGCGAATCTGGCCGTGGCCCTACGCCAACCTGGGAGCAACGGCTTGCCTTTGCTGAGCGATGAGACCTTGCGTGAGCGGTTCCTACACGTGCCCGACGATGAGCGTGAGCGGTTGCGCATCTACTCCGAAGCCTTTGAGACGACCATCAAAGACACCATCCTGGCCGACATTGCCAAGCAGGCGGAGATGGAAGGCGCAGACGAAGAAGCCCTATCCGCAGGGATGCCGCCCCCGTCCTCCTTCCCGCCTGAGTTGTTGGCGCAGATGATTGCGCAGGGTAAGGGGGGAGCGCCCCCTGGTGGTGCTCCTGGTATGCCGCCGATGGGTGGGCCACCCGGAATGCCGCCCGGTATGCCGCCTGAGATGATGGGCGGGCCGCCGATGGAAGCGCCCCCCGGTATGCCACCCGAAGTTATGCCATGAAGAAGCCGCAAGCACCCGTAGCCGTGGCGCGAGTAGTGCGGGCAAACGAGATGGCCCAAGACCGAATACGGCGCATCTTCACGAAGATTCTGGAGAAGAAGGTCAAATGATTATTGACGAACCGGGCCTACCCGGAATCCCCTACATCCCGCCCCGTCCACGACCAACAGCACCGAAACCCAAGCC
>CALMSM010000255.1 GCA_937872425.1 uncultured Candidatus Saccharibacteria bacterium | reverse complement strand
AACGGGCAGATTCACGCTCTCAAGGCTTGGCTCCAAACGCATTCGGTTGCGCAGATCGTCAATGATGTGGAAAAGAAAGTGTGGGTGCTGAACGATGTGCCCCTGGCTGAACTGATGGCCGCCTACCCCATCGCAAAGGACTTCTACGCCCTGAACCCCGACGACATCCCCGCCGAACTCAAGGAGGCAGTAGCCAACAATGCTGATTCGCTCCACGCCTGACCCTGAACTTCTTAATACCTATCAAGTGGCCCGTATGCTTGGCGTGAATCACCAGACGGTGACGCGTTGGCGCAAGCGGGGCAAGATTCCCTACACCCGCTTGCCCGGCTCCGAGCAGAAGCCCGGACTCGTGCGCTTCGACCGGGCCACCATCGAAGCTTGGCTTGCCGACCGAGACGGCAAGAATGTTTCACGTGAAACAATCGTGGAACCAGACACAGAAGCCAATCAGGTGCTCACCCACCTGTGAAGCCTACCCCGCCCGGAACCGGGGGACGGTCATTTCCAAAGGGGGACAATGACCGGCTATCGGGTGCGCGTAACCGGGTGCGCGCACCCACAATCTCACAGGATATGAACTATGACCGAACTCTGGAAGCCCCGCCGACCACGCCGCAACTGGAAAGCCTGGGCAATCGTGATTGCCGCCGCCCTCTTGCTTGGCTCGATGTGCGCCTTGTCCTTCAACGCCGAGGCTGCATTCGCAGCAGGCAAGCCGCCCGTCAACATGACCAAGCCCTTCCCGCCAAGATGGCTCCAGAACCACTACGCCTGCACCTACCAGTATCCCAAGTGGAACCAGCCCACCTACTGCAAATGACCCTGCTCGCTTTTGGCATTCTTATTGTAGGCGCATACGCTTTGATGCTTCTGTTTTCCCCGACAGCAAGGAAGCAGGAAATCGAAGACCTGAAACGAACAGGGTGCGCATGGCACGCATTCGCATGGGTGCTGGCCCTCCTGATAGGTGGTGGGTTTGTCGTTGCCGCCGCTCTGCTTGTGGATGTGATTACACCATGACCGCCGCTATCGTCCTCATCCTCATCGCTATCATCCTGGGCGCAGCCCTCTACCTGGGCCAACTGCCCGTTATGGGCGTACGCCTGGGCGTGCTATCCGTGTTCACCCTGTTCGCATGGGGAGGCGGGCGCATCGCTACTTCCCTGCCCCTGGCTCCAGCCCTGTACCTTATCGGCGCACTTGGCCTGACGGTAGGGGCTGTGGCAATGGCTGTGTGGGCAGGGCAGCCGCTATGGTGGGGCTTCGATGACTGGCTGGATGCAAGAGACGGAGTAGTGGAACCAGATGAGGAAGACGACCCTACACCGTGACGCCGGCGCATCGCTGGACATTGCCGCACCACCCCGCTTCGAGCAGTCGGGCGCACAGCTCACCAACTGGCGCACTGACCTAGCAGAAGTGGGTGTGGTGTCTGTCGTTGCGGGTGCATTCTCCCTGCTCGTGCTCCTACCCCTGGCCCTCATCCTGCTACCCGCTTGGATGACCCTATGG
>CALMSM010000254.1 GCA_937872425.1 uncultured Candidatus Saccharibacteria bacterium | reverse complement strand
GCAGGGCTTGGCATGGTGTGGTAAATTCACAGAACGGAAGGAGATTGAACGATGCACGAAGATTCGACGAAACTTTGGAGAACGCTGATAAAATTGGCGTTGTTGGGAACGACGGGATTCATGACGTGGTCGGCACTTCAACGGCTGATGGGGGCTGACGCCTGGCTTGTATCGGCCCTGGGCCTGGTTGCCTTTGAGGGCGGGCTGCTGTTGTGGCCGATGTACTACCAGCAAGCCGACACGGACGCCCAAAGCGGGATCGCTGCGGTCATGGCGGTGATTGACCTGCTCGGTGTGGCGATGGCGTTCGGCGTGGAGGTCATGGGCAACAATCCCGGCATGGCTGGCCTGATTCCGCAGTTTGCGGACGTGGCGACGTGGGGCGTGATTGGCGTCGTGATTGCCAACGTTGCGGCTTATATCGTGGTAGATGCGATTGACCCGGATAAGCAACTTGCACGCCAAATGGCCGCCGTGAGTCGGGTACAAAAAGAAATTCAGGTCATGATTGCCAAGCAAACGGCCGCCGCTACGCTGTCAGGAAGTCAGGATGCCGCAAACCAAATCGTGCCCAGCTTGGCAGCCCGTAATCTGGCCGACGTGATGGGCCATTTCGGATTGCTTGACGGGGTGAACATCGAAGCCCCAAAATCGCCGGTGCCTCTCCAATTGGCGGATTCTGGCACATCCCCGACGGTTGGGAACGGGAAGTCAACAGCGAAGCCCCGTTAGCGATCGCTGGCACGGTGCCAGTACTGGCACATGACGGAGCCTCTCAGGCTGACGTGACTTTTGTGGACTCTGGACAACGGCAGCCTGTTGACCATGCCGGAAGCGTAGAAGCACCTCGGAGTGCTCCGCTTCCGGCGGCTATCCCCGATGTGCCAGAAGAGTTCTTTGACGACGTGGTGGCCGATGTAGCCGATGTGCCAGTACTGGCACAGGCACCCAAGCCAAGCAAGCAGGCGGGCTGGCGCATTGAGCGATTCGGAGCGCCAGGCACAGACGGCAAAGGCCGATACTGGCAATGGCGCAAGGGCAGAGGAAAAGCGAGGCAATCAGCATATGGTGGGAAAGTCTAAGGCGGTTTGCAGGTTATGCGGAGAAGTGTTTGTGCAACGTAAAGACTACCACCGTTTGTGTCAAGCGTGCTGGATGGGCATATGCTTTGACGGCAGCGTCAAATCGGGCGCTATGTCCCTGTGGCGTGAGTGGGGCGGCAAATGTGCTTACTGCGGATTCGATGCCCTGACATGGGATCATGTTGTTCCCCAGGTTTTGACCAATTACCAAAATCAAGATACCCCCCATGACGTAGTGCCATGCTGCAAGCGGTGCAATGCGTCGAAGTGCGCAGACCCGGTTGAATCCTGGTACACAAGACAGCCGTTCTTTGACCAGTCCAAACTTGAAAGAATCCTGAATCACACAAGGGGGCAAAATGGCAAAGTCTAAGGCAGTTCAACCTGACAACGTGCTACGGTCAGTGTTCAAGCAGGGCATCAAAGAAATGCGTGACGCCGGCATGATCGTGAGGGCTGGCAATACCGAAAAGCACGGCGGCGGCCTGGTCGTGTCAATCCCGGCTTGGCGCCTGTGTTCGGCGTGTGACGAAGTTGTGCCAGTAAACGACATGGCGACGGCGGGCATGTGCCAGTATTGCGCAGCGGAAAGTGCTGATGTGCCAGTACTGGCACAGTAGGGGGCAACATGACACGTCATATCTTCGGTTTATTCGTTATCGGTCTGGCCGCCTACGGCCTGACGCAAGGCCAGGTGGTGCTCGGTGTTATCGGCGCATTGGCCGGGCTGGCGATTGTCACGCCACGGCCTGAGGAGTGGGGGCAACCATGAGCGATCTGGTACACTTGGCTTTCAGCCTCGTGATTAGCGCAGGCGTGATAGCCGAAGCGGTGAAAAAACACGAATTTCACGGCCACCCGCTTGACCGTGAGCGGATGCGCAAACTTGTCGCCGCCGTTGTGGCAAACTGCGAGGAGATGATAAAGGAGCTTGATGACGGACATAAATGACCTGCCACCCATGACGCAGGCGGAAGCATTGGCGCTGGTCAACAAGGCGTGGCACAAGAATCAGCCGTCAACAACCCACTATGACGGCTGCTGGCGTGACCACCTGCCGTGCGCAATCGCAGAAATTGAACGGCTAATGAAGCTGCTAGAATCCAAAAGCTGATAGCCAAAGCCCATGAGCGCACCTTGCTCATGGGCTTTGTGTTTTTGACGCAATGCGTCAAAACTCGTCAAAAACTCGTCTCAAAACCTATTGACTTTTTGTATATCTTGTGATATACTACAGTCAAGGTTAGAGAGAAAGGGGAAACGACATGAAAATCACCGTCACCAGCAACAGGGGTTTTCCGATGGAAGCGACCGCTAAGGTGTTCTCCCCCAAGAACTGGCTTTATTTGGACTTCGGGAAGGGATCGAAGGTGTGCATTGATCTCGCTACCAGCGAGATTCTCAAAGGCCAGTCCCATTGCGCTCCCGTGATGGCTTGGGGCGAAGTCGCCCGTATCGTCAAGGCGTGGAATGAGTCCCATAAGGCCGACTTCCTGCCCAGTGACTACAACTGAGTCAGTCAGCCAGGTCCCCCGACCTGGCTACGAGACAGAAGGAGAAGATCGTGGAATACGCAAAGGTAGTCGAGACATGGGGTAAAAAAACCCCAAACGGAAGGGAGAAGAAATGGACTCTCCGTTTGGGCAAGACGGGACAAGGCAAAGAGATTGCCTCCGTCACTTATTGGCCATGGTCGGCAGCATCAATCGATGCCGCCGAGCGTGTCATTCAGGCG
>CALMSM010000253.1 GCA_937872425.1 uncultured Candidatus Saccharibacteria bacterium | reverse complement strand
CTGATGTTTTCAGTGTATCATCGGCCAGTGTGGCCAATGTAAGTCACACCCTTTGCGCAGTTCGCCCGGACAGAACGCTTGCAAGCGGTAGTTGGCAAGTGGTTGTATCGTATAAATCTAACCAGGCAGAAGGGGCGTCTGCTCCCCAAACTGTTACGGTACCATAACAATGAGATATACGCCGTCATTACTCCGCAAAGTCGCATTCAGCCTTACGATTTTTGGCCTAATGATAAGTTTCGGCGTAGCGACGCTTGGTCAGTCTGCGAGCGCATTATCGGGCAGTGAGTTTAATGCCTCTAACATTATCGACGACAGTGTGTTTTTCAACAAAAACAGCATGTCTGCCGCAGAAGTTCAGGCATTCCTCAACGCTAAACTACCCGTCTGCGACACTAACGGTACACAACCATACGCCGGTACAACGCGTGCTGCATATGGTGCATCTCGTGGCTATCCGGCTCCTTATACTTGTCTTAAGGACTATACTCAAGCTATCCCTGCCAAGTCAGCGGATGCATACTGTTCCGGTGGTGTGAGTGCTGGTACCAAGTCTGCTGCGCAGATTATCTACGATGTTGCCCAGGCTTGTGGGGTCAGTCCTAAAGTTTTATTGATTCTTCTGCAGAAGGAACAGTCGCTCGTTACCGATGATTGGCCATGGAGCATTCAGTACAGAAGTGCTACAGGGTTTGGCTGCCCAGATACTGCTGAGTGCGATAGTGCTTACTATGGCTATTTCAACCAGGTCTACAATGCAGCACGTCAGTACCGGCGTTATGTCGTACAGGCTGACTACTTCAACTACGCTGCTGGCCGCACTAGTTTTGTATCATACCAAGCAAATGCCCCAAACTGTGGTGGAACAAACTTAACCATTCAAAATGGTGCTACTGCTGGGCTATACAACTACACCCCCTATCAGCCGAATGCGGCTGCGCTAGCTAATCTTTACGGCACTGGTGATAGCTGTAGCGCCTATGGCAACCGCAACTTTTGGCGCATGTTCAACGACTGGTTCGGGAGTGTCCGTGGGGCCGCGTACTCATGGCAGATGCTCACACAATATGGCTATACGGACGCTAATAAAACGACGGCAGCAAACATGAACACTCTTACTCCTGGTAGCCGGGTGTATGTTGGGTTCACTGCTCGCAATACGGGCAATGTTGCATGGACAAACTCTGGACCCAATGCTGTGATGATTGGTACGGCCAGCCCGCTTGAGAGACAAAGTACATTTGCGCCTGGGAGCAACTGGCTAAGCCCTACCCGACCAGCTCTTCTAAAAGAAGCCTCCGTGGCTCCCGGTGGCACTGGCACGTTTGAGTTCTGGATGACCGCACCGGCTTCTGGTGGTGTCTACAACGAACGCTTTAACTTAATTGCAAATGGTATTGCCTGGTTCAACGATGTTGGGCTGAGTTACTATGCGAAGGTAAACTAGTTACTCGCAGAGCAGCCTAGATCACTGATGCGCATATTTCTTTTGCCCTCGTTACGTAGAATGATTGCACTCTTTGCTTGGACAACAATCTGGGTATACTCTGACCCGATGTTGCCAAATTCTTGCGTGTCACCGTCTACTTCAAGCTTTAGCACGCTCACATCATTGTCTGCTGCCATTCTTATTCGGAAACATTGCGTTGAATCAAGATCTGATTTCGTAGTGCTACCAGGTAGCGCCGAAACAGTCAGGCGTGCTCCGTCAAGCGCCTCATAGCTCCAGTCAACCGAAGACTTGATAATTAAGGTGTTCCTGGGGAAGCCCGTATCAAGCTGCAGCATGCTATTGGTCGCAGCTGAGTTTTTTATTCTGATTACAACTACGGTGTCGTCTTTGACGATTGGAGACTTACCATTTAGATTAATTGGAGCCTTGCCCGCGGCATACACGATATCAACTCCAGGAATTGCCTTCATAACCTCTTCGGTGCTTAAGCCATGAATTACTACTGTATCAACTCCTATACTTGCGAGAACCCGTATGGTTTGTGGGTCGGAGAGATCTTTGAGTGATGAGCGTTTTTGCTCCTCTACTGTAGTTGGGAGCAGCCCGTTAAATAGTTTCTTTTTGTGGACTCCTTGCATCGTAACGTAATAGCTTAATGCATCCGACTCACTATGGTTCTCTAGTGGGTATTCAGCAATAGCCGAGATGTCGTTCTGCCCCGCTATCCACTGGTATACCGGTGGCACGTCTTTACTATAACTAAATGTTGATAACTTATTGCCCGTGAATGGTTTAAACGCCTGATACTCAACTACAATGAGCCCGAAAATCAGTACAAAGATTATTGGGAGTAGTCTCTTGTACTTTTTGAGATACTCGGAAGCATACACGAGAACAATAGAAAACAGTGCCACTATCCCAAAGTTCACAATCACATACATTCTTGTTAGCGTTCGCCATGTGGTGGTTAGTTTAATCAGTATATAAGAAGGGGTTGGAATAAAACCAAAAATCTTTGTTGGCGGCAGGGCAATTAGAACCGCACAGAAAACCATAAGAATAAGTCCTACGAATACTAGCTGTCTGTCATAACCAAGCTTAATTTTCAAGCCTCTTTTGTTCAATCCTTCCCAGGCAATAATAGTCAGGCCCAGCGTTGTTATCGTCAAGATCGTTATGCTAATTCCGACCGTATCCTCGCCAATGCCACATGAAAAGTTTTCGTGAAGATTATCAACAGTCTTCACGTAATCGTCTTTCCCAAAAGCTCTTTCAAAGACTGGGTGTAACACAAATGGTGCGACATACTCATGAGGCAAATTGCTACAAGCCTTG